>JABGOW010000365.1 GCA_018645275.1 Verrucomicrobiota bacterium | reverse complement strand
CCGTACAGGTTTCCTGCAGCGGTTTGGTCGCTACGATGAAACGCAGTTGGCGGCAATTCGAGATCGTCGACGTATTTGGGTCCATGCGGTTAGCGTGGGTGAGGTATTTGTCGCACTTCATTTTATTGACGAAATGCGCGTCGCATTCCCCGGTGTTGGGTTCATCCTGACGACGACCACGTCTACCGGCCATGCGTTGGCCAAGGAGAAGCTCAAACCTGAGGACGTACTCCTCTACTTCCCTGCCGATTTCCCCCTGATTGCGCGTCGCGTTGTCACGATCCTCAAGCCGATAGCCGTTCTACTAACGGAGGGTGAACTGTGGCCCAACATTCTGCGACAGTTGCACGCGGCAGAGGTTCCCGTCTTCGTGATCAATGGGCGCATGTCGGCCTCCTCATACAAGGGATATCGCTGGGTTCAACCGTTCTTTCGGCGCGCGGTGTCTCTGGTGGACCGATTCTTGGTTCAGTCAGCGCTGGATCGCTCTCGCATGCTTGATCTGGGCACTCCGGAGGAGACGGTTGTTACGATGGGATCGGCGAAGTACGACGTCGCGCAGCCTGACCCGGGTGGAGCGGAGACGGCGAGGAGCATTCTGGTGGAGGCGGGAATGGATCCTGACGGTGAGCTCCTCGTTGCCGGCTCAACATGGCCCGGAGAGGAGAGCGCCCTGCTGGATATTTTCGTCCGTTTGCGTGACCGCAATCCTGCGTTGCAGCTGATTCTGGTGCCGCGCCACATGGAACGTCGACAGGAGGTCGAGACGCTTCTCAAAGCACGTGGGCTTTCGTATGTGAAGCGAACCGATATGGGAGACGGGGGAGAGAGTCGAAAGTCGAAATGCGAGAGTCGAGAGTCGAAATGTGAAAGTCGAAATTCAGAACGGGGAGAGGGCGGCAGGAATGCTCCTGCCGTTCTGTTGGCGGACACCACGGGTGAGCTCAAGCACTACTATGCGATTGGCTCCGTGATCTTTGTAGGAAAGAGCCTTGGCGATAACCGGGGCGGGCAGAACCCCATTGAGCCGGCTATGGTTGGCAAACCAATCGTCGTGGGACCGCATATGGAGAATTTCCCCGGGGTGATGGATGACTTCATCACGGCCGACGCCCTGATTCAGGTTTCCGATGCGGCAGAGCTGGAGGCTCAGCTTACGTTGTTGGTGGAAGGTGCGGATGACCGTCGGGCGTACGGTGA
This sequence comes from Verrucomicrobiota bacterium, assembly GCA_018645275.1. Classification (GTDB taxonomy): domain Bacteria; phylum Verrucomicrobiota; class Kiritimatiellia; order UBA8416; family UBA8416; genus JABGOW01. The sequence continues at coordinate 23,200 of JABGOW010000365.1, read as the reverse complement.
GCGTGCCGGTGCTCTCGTGGCTGCCAAGCGCGGTGTTGTGAAGCGCAGTATTGCGATGATTCAGGAGCGGCTAGCCGCGCGAGCAGCATCACTGCCGCCAGTGTAGGCCGGAAGCCGTACTCAACACGCGTTGAGATCCTTCGGCAAGCTCAGGATGACAGACCTCTTTTTCTATGGGCCAACTACACACTTCCGTGAAGAGCCCGTTTCTCCCGCTATTCATCGAGAAGGGACTTGAAGATGGCTCGGATGGAATCGAGTCGATACGGCTTCTTCAGGAATAGGGGAGGGTGGGGATCTGCGATGTTCTTGAACTCTTCCTTCTTGTTGTAGCCACTTGAGAGCACCACGGGGATCTGAGAGTTCATGGCGCGGATTTCCTGGTATGCCTCAAGCCCACCTAGTTCCGGCATGGTTAGGTCAATAAGCGCGGCCGTAAAACGTTCGGGATAGTCCTTGATCATGTCAACGGCCTTGCGACCGTTCTCAACGGTCATGACTTCGAACCCGATGTTCTCAAGCATCATCCGCGCCACGTTACGTACCGTGACTTCGTCATCGGCAATAAGCACCATGCCAGAGCCCTGCCAGGCGTCGGACTCGGCGCCGGCCACGGGTCTCGGCTTGGGTTTGTCAGCGACGGCAGGGAGGTAGACTGTGAAGGTGGTGCCTTTCTCCGGCTCGCTCTCGAGTGAAATCGCTCCATCGTGGTTCTTTACAATGCCCATCACGGCGGCGAGGCCAAGCCCGCGACCTGCAAATTTCGTGGTGTAGAAGGGGTCGAAGATCCGTGCCCGCGTATCCTCATCCATTCCGCATCCGGTATCGGAGATACGGGCGAATACGTACTCGCCCTCGGGGAGCTCTGAGCCGAGGTAGGTGTCGTCGGAGTTGATCGCGGCTCGTGTCAGCCCAGTTGTCAGTGTGATGTTGCCCGACTCCTCTTCGAGCGCATCGGAGGCGTTGACGATGAGGTTCATGATGATCTGGCGGATCTGCGTGACATCGCACCGGATTGCTGGAATGCTCTGGTCTAGATTCAGCTGTAGCATGGCCTTCTTGGAAATCGACACTTCAATCAGGTTGCTCATTTCCCCAACAAGCAGCGAAAGGCTCACGGTTTCCACGAGAAACTTGCCCTCTCCGGAATAGGCCAGGAGCTGGTTCGCCAGGTCGGCGGCTCGCTGGGCGGAGGTTATGACTTCCTCGATGTTCTGGCGTGCAAGCGCTTCCTCTGGAAGTTGGGTGAGCGCCAGGTCAGCATGCCCCAGCATGCCCATGAGGAGGTTGTTGAAGTCGTGCGCAATGCCTCCACCCAAAACGCCCAGGCTCTCGAGTTTCTGGGCCTGCTGCATTTGCTTCTCTATCTTGCGCCGTTCGTTCTCCGCATTCTCCTGCTCGGTGACGTCCATGGCAATGCCACCGATCATCGGGCGGCTTTGGTCCTGTGCCGGGATCGGGAACTTGTAGGTTTGTACCGCGCGCGGGCTATCCTCATGGAGCGTCCGAATAAGGGCACGATTCTCGCGATTGTCTCTTAATATGCGCTTCTCTTCTTCGGCAAATTGGTCTGCCAATGTGGGTGGGTAGATGTCGTAGTCGGTCTTGGTGGTGTAGTCGGTGGGTGTCAGATCGCACATCTGAAGACCGGTTGCGTTCATGTAGATAAACTTGCCATCAGCATCCTTCACGAACGCCGCCCCGGGGAGGTACTGCATGAAGAGCTCAAAGCGTGCTTCGCTCTCTCGCAGTGCATCTTCGGTATTGCATCGCTCGGTGATGTCGCGCATCAGCAGTACGGCCCCTCGCTCGCCTTTGATCGTTCCGGTAATGATTTCCAGAGGGAAGCTCTTTCCATCGCGTCGCTTTCCGGATGCATAGCCGACGTGAAACCCGACCTCTTCAAGTCGATTGGCAATCTCTCCGGGCTCTCCGCGGACCCTGCGATCGTAGTAGAGCACGTCCGTTGATTCGCCGATCAACTCCTTGAATGTGTAGCCAAACATAGATTCGATCTGTCCGGAGCACATGGTGATCTTACGATCGGGATTGATGACGGCGATAGAGTCGGGACTGATGCTCGTCAAGACGCGCTCAAGTTCGCGCGTGTGGGCAATGGTGCTTCTCCAACGACGATAGGCGACCCAGAGCAGTGCCAACAGCCAGAAGAAGAGCGAATTGACGAGTGTCTCTGCTATCGGGAGCTCGGTATAGGCTTCGAAGAAGCTCTCAAGTTCAGAGAATAGCGAGGAGGTGAGGCGGTAGGCTGAAAGCACCAGAACGATAGAGATAGCTATCCAAAGGTGGACGGTTTCTCGCGAGGTATCACTTTGTCGGGAGATCATCCTATTTCTCCATCACGTTGATGAGCCAAGATCATGGAATGATGGTACACATGAGGATCGCAGGGTGTCAATGTTGGGAGGCGGGTTTAGCGCGCTTGCATTTCTTGTTCAAACATATGTTGCATCTTGAGTCGCTACAGTGTTGGCATGTCTCGCAATCCCGGCAGGGGTGCTTCTTGTCCGATAGCTTTTCGGGGTCTGGTACATAGACGAGACCGTCGACACCCTCCATTTCAACAAAAGGCACGGCGCATACTCCCTATCTTCGGAACGGGACACCCCGCTAGACGGCATCGTGTTGCATACGTGTATGAATGATGATGCCCCGGACCATGAAAATGACGGTGGCCACGAGCACGCCCATTCCGCAGAGCATGATCATATGCGGAATAATCAACTCACGCACGAGCTGCCGCGCTGTCAATTCCTTATACAGGGGGACGTTGTGCAGAAAGCGCAGCGTCTGGGTGCAGCCCCCTACGAGCATCACGAAGCCTAGCGTGGCAAGTGCGGTCCAGAGGCTGAGTATCTTCTTGAGTACGGAACGAATGTTCATAGCGTGTTTCCCTCTTCTTGACTCTGAGCGTAACAACGCAGCGCAAGGGGTTCCAGCACTATTGCCTCTTGATTTCCTCGGGGGAGGGAGTGGGAGCGGGCAGGTCGTCGTCGGTTCCCTCTCGCCCGTCCTCTCCGTGCGAGAAGAGGATGACGGTGTTGTTGGTCAGGGCGTAGTGGTATGGCGTGCGCCACGGGTCGGGCTTGACGATATTCACGTAGTGTCCTCCCCAGTTTGTCATGCCCGGGTCGAGAACAAGCGCGCGCAGGCCTTCGGTCTTGCTCGGATATCTCCCGCAATCTTCGCGGAAGCGTTCAACGGCAATTCGCAGCGCGCGAAGCTCTCCCTCGGCACGCATTTCACGCGTCGGGAGTTTGGAGACCTTTGTGGACATATTTGCCTTCCCAATCAGGAGCCCGCCAAGGATAACCATCACGAGAATCATCAATAGGACCACGGAGGGGTTCTGTCCTGGGCGGCTGCTGATACCGGAAATGGACCTGCGTTCGCGGTCTGCCTCGCGGGCAATCCGCTCCCGCATGCGCTTGCGATCCTTCAGAGTCGTTTTGCGCAGATGACCGGGAACCACCATGCCCTTGCCACAGTGGGGACATTGGGGAGATGGCTCCGGGCCGTGCGTCTTTTTGCAATATGGACAGCGGAAAATTGTCATGGCGTAACGTAAATCTAAAATCTAAATTGGACCTCTTGCCCTCAGCTTTCAGGTTTCATCCCTCAGCCCTTCTCTTGCCATCCCTCAGCCTTTCTCCTCCTACGGGTCGACGTTTTCTAGTTCCTGTGTCTCGATGTTGATGCGGCGATAGTAGCAGTTGCGGGGTTCGCCCTGTTCGTTCTTTGTGTGACAGATGGCCCCGCGTTTGGGACGGACCCTGTAGACGAGGGAATTCTGCTCGCAATTCACGAAGGCTTCGAGCAGTTCGAAGGTTTCTCCGGAGGTTGCTCCCTTTTCCCAGAGTTCGCGACGGGAGGTGCTCCAGAGGACGAGGGTGCGCTTCTCGAATGAGGTCTTCATGGCGAATTCATTTGTGTAGGCCACGAGGATAACCTCATTGGTGTCGGCGTGCTGAACGGCGACGGGGATGACATCTGGGGATGTTTCTGCAATCTTGGCGATCTTGCTAAAATCAAGTTGGAGGGCTGCGCCCTCTTCAAGTGCTTTGCTCATGGGTTCTTGGTCTCCTTTGGTACCGGGTTCACATGCGAGGGGGAAGCGTAAAGCAGAAAGCAGAAATGGGAAAGCTGAAATGGAATGAGGACCTTCCCGCCTGGATAGCCGTCCCAGAGATCCTTCGCAAGCTCAGGATGACACTCCTCCAGCGTTTTCCGTCACACCGAGCCGTGCTTGCCACACCAAAGGTATGGCCGAGGCATCTCGCCGCCGTGTCTGTCATAACCCAAAGGGCGAAGGTGGATGGCGTTTCGGGTAGTTCTTCAATAGCCGCTTACAGGCTAGTACTTCCGAATGACGGTTTTGACGATGCCGGCGATTTCTAGGGTGTTTTCTGGGCGGATAGGGGCGTACTTGGGGTTGGCGGGGTCCAGATGAATGCCAGACCGGTCACGGATGAAGTACTTCATGGTCCATTCGCCATCCACACAGGCGATCACGATGTCACCGGACTTTGGGGACGGTCCTTTCTCGATCAGGACCATGTCGTCGGGATGAATGCCGGCCTCAATCATGGAATCGCCGGTAACTTTGAGCATGAAGGTTGCGTCGGGTTTTTCGACAAGAAACTCATCCAAACTCAGTGTGTCGATCAGTTCTTCCTCGGCGGGGGAGGGAAAGCCGGCCTGGACTGCACCGAGGAGCCTGATGTTGCCTGTCAGTTTTCCGGTGAAAGCGATTTTTCGACCGGTTTTGATGAGATAGCCGAGTTCATCCAGCCGTTTGATGAGCTGGAAGACGGCGTTCTTCGATTTGTAATCGAAAATCTCAAGCATTTCGTTGTAGCCCGGCACACGCCGTTCACGGGCGTAGAAATCTCGCAGATGCCCCACTTTTTCCTGGATGTCCATTTTCTTAGCCACAACAGCCTCCTGGTCTGGAGCTTCACTCTCCATTTCTTGATCTTTCGCCTCAATCTCTTTCACCAGCCGGGCAAGCCGGCTGGGGTCAACGTTACGAAGTCAAACTAAGGTTCCCCCGTGTTTCACCCCTGACTAATCCGAGCGCGCTCGAGGGCCCTATTGGTCTGCTGATCCACAGATCACCACAAGCTATAGCAGGATGCGTGAACCATAGTTCAATGTCCAGCGTCTTTTTCTCTGGTGTTGCCCCATTGTGACTTCCTATAATGGTAGACACGTGGTTGCTCTTTCTCATCGTAAGTCGGTTTTCTCCCTTATTTGGTAGGGAGGGCCCCGCTTGTATGGTTTTCTGACGAGAGAGAGCGATCCGTCGTTTTCTGATAACAGGAAGGCTCTGTTCCCGACAGACGTCGGGACAATCTCGCTTTTTTGCCTTTTTTGCAAAACGGCCCCGAGTTTGGTATACTTTGAGCAAATCGGAGACCGGCAACTCAGAAATCAGAGACCAGTGAGAGCACGATGAGATTGAAACGCAACCCTTTGCAGCAAGCAATGATGCAGCCAGTCCTTTTCTTATTGGGTCTGTTGCTTCTTCAGCCTCTGCTTTCTCGGTCGGTATACGCGTGGGATTGGCCGCAGTGTCGTAACTACAATGGCGGCGGTCCAGAGCAACCCTCATCCATCTATCTTGGCGATACGGGAACGTTTGGATGCGATTCCTGGGACATGGTGAACACCAAGTGGGGCAAACACCAGGTATGGATCGATCAGGATCAGTATATCGACAGTGGCAGTTCCGGTAGTTGGTCTTCGCATGACAATACCGATCACAACCAAGAGACATCGCCGACGTTTACTGCGACAGGTACGTGGTACTGGGGAATGAAGGTTGAGTATACGGATGCTGGTGGCACGACGGGATGGTATTGCAGGGACGATACGTCTTGGAACAACATGTATGGCACGCCAGACTCTGATCTAACCGTAACCGTCGCGGCCCTCACGAATCCCGCTTCAATTCTGATCGACACCAATGCCACGAATCCAGACACCAAGATCGATCTGTCATGGGAGAAGTGGAGTAACCGGAGCGTGATGATTGTGCGGCGTAAGGGCTTCGCCGTGGCCTGGAGTCCTACGCAGGGCACGGCCTATAGCGACTCTCAGGATCTCGGTAGTGACACAATCGTGGTAAGTGGATCGCTCGGGGACACGAACATCACCGATACGGGGCTGCTCGCGAGCACGACATACCACTACAAGCTCTACTCTGAGAACAACAGCTACTACTCTGATGGGGCCGTGACCAATGAAACGACGGCCGCGGCTGCGGTAGCTGATCCCGCGTTGACGGTGGGTCCAGGGGCGCTGGTGTTTGCCGCGGACCTGGGGGCGACGCCGTCGGCGAAGACTTTCACGGCGACGAATACTGGCGGCGGTACGCTGCTCTACACGAATGCGATTACTTACGGGGCCAGCCCGGGATGGCTGACGCTGGCACCGACAAATGGCAGTTTGGCTGCCGATGCTACACAGATTCATACGGCGACGGTCAGTCAGGCGACTTCGGTGGGAGTGTACTATGCCACCAATACGCTGACGGGAAACCAGACCAATAGTGCCAAAACGGTTACGGTAACCTATACGGTCAGCGCGTTGAGCAACCCGAGTGGACAGACTGCGGTCACGAATACGAGCAACCCGAGCACCCAGGTCGACCTCGGGTGGACCAAGGCCAACGGTTACAGCGTGATGATCGTAAGGCGTGAGGGCCAAGCCGTGGCGTGGACGCCTTCACAGGGAACCGCCTACACGAACACACAGGACCTGGGGAACGACACGATTGTGGTGCGTGGCAGCGAGGGCGGGACGAGTATCACCGATACGGGCCTTACGCCTGAGACCGCCTACGACTACAAGTTCTACTCAGAGAACTACAGCTACTACTCTGCCGGCGTTACGGCCAATGAGACGACGGGCACCGACCCTGGCAATTGCTGGCATGTTCCTGCTAACGCCGAACCTTCGGGTACCACGATGAGGGCGCCTATCACGCCAGGCAGCGGCGATACCGTGTACATATACAATGGCAACCAATTCCAGGGCGGCGGGAACCCCGGTAACCAGAGCAGCGGTACGCTCTACTATAAGAAGGATGATGCCGGGTCATGGAGTTCCACGGCGTTGGGGTATGATTCAGAAAGTGGCAATAACAAATACTGGAAGGGAACGATCGCGGGCGGCAGCTATGCCAGTGGCGATACAATCGAGTACTATATTGCCGTAAGCTACAGCGACCACGACACAACCTACATTGGAACGACTAATAGCGGGGCTGCCAGCCTTACCTACGTCACCGAGTCGAAGGTGCAGACTAACGCATTCACCTTTAGTTACTCGGCTGATCTCGGTAACTGCTGGCACATCCCTACCAACAGTGAACCGCCCAGCGTGACGATGCGTTCACCGACGACGGCCCCGGCCACAAACCAGTTTGTCTACCTATACAGCGGCAACCAATTTCAGGGCGCCGGCAACCCCGGCAACCAGACTGGTGGCACGCTCTGCCATCGCCTTGAGGGCGGGAGCTGGAGTTCGACCAATCTGGCATACGATTCCCAGAACGGGAACAACAAGTACTGGGCCGGAACGATTCCGGCGAACACCTACAGTCGCACCAATGTGGTTGAGTATTATCTCAAGCTTACCTATAGCGACCAAGATACGTCCTATATAGGTACGACCAACAGCGGAGTCGGCAGCGTTATCTTCAGCACGGAGGGCGGTGCGCAGGCGAATCCATTCGCGGTAACTTACGCAGACCAGACGGAGTCGTCGGCTGCCTACGTCCAACACAATGACAATCGCGTCAGCGTCGGCGATGATGTTCAGTGCTGGGCGAAGCTCGGCTATGCTGAAGGGACGGGCTCAAACCGGTGGGTGGAGTATGCTGCGATCTACTACACCACCAATGGTGTGACACCTTCGGGCGGATACGGGGCGGCGAGCAATGCGTCCACAAAAGTCACGACGATGTCGTTTGACCACATGGAGTCGGACCCCTATCCGAATGCGGACGCCATGTGGTGGGTCGGCACGCTGACTAACCTACCGGACCAGACCACCATAAAGTACAAGATTGGCGCCTGGAAAAGTGCGTCGGGAATCGAACGGTTTGGCGATTACAATACATCGGGAACCGATAACGACACCTTTTCGTTTGCCCATGGCGTGGACACGAACGGACCGGTGCTCACGGTCGGTTCTCTAAACGGTGACTATACGACGACCAAACTGTTTGTTGATGAGATTGCCGGCGACAGTGAGAGTCTTGTGGTCACCTTTGAACCGAACGAGGCGGACATAACGAACGTTGAAGTTTTCAGCAACCTCGGCCGTCGCGACTACGTTGACGTTGACTACACGAACGCCTATCTCAGCGCGGATGGCTATCCCGACGGTATCAATCCGCCCGATGGCAACCTGATCAGCACCGGTGATACAGGCGCCTATTTCACAGCGTTCACGATGGCGAGTCAAGGCGACGGAAGCTATGCATGGACCGGCACGGTCAGCCGCTGTGGTGCCTACCGCCTGACGGCACGCTGGCAGACGACCGGCATGACCGGCACCAACTGGAATTGGTACACCGGCACTGGTGGTCGGCGCGATCATGCGGTCGTGGTTTCTCCCACGAAGGTGCATGACCTGACGCTCTACGAACTGAACACCCTGACGGTGGAGGCAACCGACAACACCGAAAGTGGACGCAGTACCTTCGAAGACCTATTGGGATCGGCTGATGGTGACAGTGACGGCTACGACCACTTCAACTTGGACTACCTGAACTTCATTCAGGCCAACTGCCTCTGGTTCCAGCCCATCCATCCCAATGCCGAGGAGCGTGGCGATGACTATACGCCGGGCAGCCCTTACTCCACGCGTGACTACTTTGCCGTGACCCCCTATATGGGGAGCGCCAATACGGCGGCTGATGCGATGAACGAGTTCACCAATTTTGTGATTGAGTGCGATGGCTACACCGGATCGGTTGGCACGGTCAACGTGATGCTGGACGGTGTGTTCAATCACTCCTCATGGGATGCCGAGATGGGGCAGGGCGGGGTTGATTTGGGATTTGCCGGTTCAGCAACCGATCGCATTGGTGCGAAACGCCCGAGCTGGTATTCTCTGATTACCGACTATGGGCTGCCGGCAACGAGCTATACGACGTCCACCAACAACGATTTTGCCACTGCACCGGACCGGGGAGACTTTGGCAAATGGGAAGACACGGCAGAACTGTTCTTTGGCGACTACTCCGCGCTGGTGCGGCACAATCCCGACAACAACGGGGATTATCTGGACGAAGGGGATGTTTACGAGTTCTCTGGCATGTCAACCAACACGATGGACCTGTGGCGCTACTTCGCTTACTACCCTGAGTATTGGCTGGAGAAGACAGGACATGCCGGAACGAATACCTTCGTGCAGGCTCAGGATGATAAAGGTATAGACGGGCTACGCTGTGACTTCGGGCAGGGACTTCCTCCGCAAGCCTGGGAGTATATCATCAACCGCACGCGCTCGAAAAAGTGGAACTTCATTTTCATGGCGGAGACACTCGATGGTGGCGTGCCGGGGTACCGATCCAACCGCCACTTCGATATTCTCAACGAGAGCATCGTCTTCCAATTCACGCAATCCCATATCAATGATTCTTGGGATGTACAGAGCGCACTGGAGGATCGCCGTAGCGTCTACAACAGTGGTGCGATTCTGCTTAACCTGACCTCCCATGACGAAATCCTGCCGGACAATGACGCTTGGCTGACCGCTTCCCGCTATGGCGCGCTGTCCTCGGTTGATGGTCTTCCGATGATGTTCTACGGACAGGAGAAGGGCATTCAGAATTACAACTCCGATCCCTCCTACTGGTACTACGATGGATTCAAGACAGACCACGAGGAGAACTTCGGCAAGTACGTCCCGCATTTCAAACAGTGGAACCGGCTGACGGTCTGGACCAATCCCCCCCCCAGCGCGACAGGACTGGACCAGTGGTATGGACGGGTGAACTGGGCGCGTCTGAATAGTCCGGCGTTGCGGAGTCGGAATCGCTATTTCCTTAACAAGGTGGGCGGTGGCGACGAGGGTAAGATTTTTGCCGTGGCCAAGTATGAGACGGCAAACGGATCGCCTGCCAGTAATGACGTGGTGCTGGCATTCAGCCTGTTGCTCCGGCATGGGGAGGCGCATGCGGCCGCCAGTGCGACATACAATTTGCAACCCGTGTGGTCTCTGTTGGGAATGAATACCAACAACAACTACAATGTCCGCAACCTGGCCTCCAGTGATGCGGCGACCGAGCTGTGGTCCACCAACATGCCGGGCGCCGATCTTTACAATGACGGCATCTACGTCAACCTGGTGGCCGATACCGGCACCAATACGATTACCCAGAACGGAGCCCTGGTCCAATACCTGAAGATTGTTGAGTACATTCCAGATGACCCGGCCCTTTCGGTGGGCCCGACCTCGATGACTTTCACTGCTGCGCTGGGCGCAACGCCTGAGGCGCAGACGTTCACGGTCACGAATCTTGGTGAGCGCACGCTGATCTACACCAACACGGCGTCCTACGGAGCCGGGCCCGGCTGGCTGTCGTTTGCTCCATCTACCGGTAGCGTAGGTGAGGACGGCACGCTGCTGAATACCGCAACCGTAAGCCAGGCAACGTCGGTGGGCACCTTCTATGCCACCAACACGCTGACAGGCAACCAGACCAATGGCACCAAGACAATCAGCGTCACCTACACGGTGAGTGCGTTGTCCGATCCAAGCAACTTCCTCGCGGTGACAAACACGGCAACCCCGAACAGCCAGATCGACCTTTCATGGACGAAAGCCAACGGTTACAGCGTTATGATCGTACGACGCAAGGGCGCCGCTGTTGCCTGGAGCCCATCGCAAGGCACGGCCTACACCAATACCCAGGACCTGGGCAGCGACACGATTGTTGTACGCGGTTCCGAAGGTGCCACGAGCATTACCAACACCGGCCTCGAGGCAAGTACCACCTACCACTACAAGATCTACACGGAGAATTACAGTTACTACTCTTCGGGTGTGATCACAAACGAGACGACGTCGGCGACGCCGCCGGCCAGCATGTCGCTCGGACCGCCGACTCTGGCCTTCTCGACATCCTTGGGCGGAACGCCAGTTGCGCAGACATTCATTGTTACCAACACAGGCGTTGGGACGTTGCTCTATACAAACGCCACCAGCTATGGGACGGGTCCCGGGTGGCTGACGTTGGCGCCAACGAACGCTAGCCTTGCTGCCGATGCAACGCAGATCCACACGGCAACGGTCAGCCAAGCGACCTCGGTGGGTGTCTTTGCGGCAACGAACACCTTGAGCGGCAACCAGGACAACGGCGCAAAAACGGTTAGCAGCACGTACACGGTGAACGCTCTGTCGAACCCGACAGCATTGTCTGCGAGTGCGATTGGCACCACCAACCTGACGGTAAACTGGACGAAGGGCGCATTCGACGTGATGGTGGTGCGCCGGGCGGGAGCCGATCCGGACGCGCCGACAGGTGGCACAGCGTACGTGCACAACGAGACCTACGGAACCGATAATCGCAACCAGGTGATCTATGCCCATGGTGCGGACGCGGCCGATATCGACGTTGGCCTAACTCGGGATACCGTTTACCACTATGGCTTCTATAGCGAGAACTACTCGTACTACTCGTCAGGCGCCTTCCTTGTGGCGACAACCGAGGTCGCGGCCGTGGATGGCGAGGTCGATGAGTGGGTCGGAACGGCCCCGGCTGTTGTCAACTCGTCGACGGTTGAGAACAATGAGTTCATCTGGACGGATAAGCAGTATGAGCGACGAACAGAATCAGGTCAGGCATCGGATGTTGACATGCTTGAGTTCCGCATGCTGGCGGACGCGGACGATGTTTACTTCATGGTGAAGTTCGACGACATTACCGATATCGCCTATCCCTATGTGGCCATCGGTCTGGATATCGACCGTGATCCTGCCGATACGAATATGACTTGGATGGCGGACGAATCAGATACCGTGATCTCGGATGGCTACTACACCAACGGTAACGCGGCCATGCACTATCCTGAGCGCAACATCATTGTCCATACGGTGCCAAATGTAGGACAACGCATTGAACTGCACGCGAACAATGGCGGGGACTGGTACGCTCCTCCGACACATGGAAACGACCCCGTCTGGTTCAACGCCAACTCAGGCAAAGAATTCATCGAGTTCAAGATATCCCGTACTGACTTGGGAATTTCCGGTTCTGTGACGGCCCGCTTCACGGTGGCCTCGTACTTCAATAACACCAGCATCGGTGATGACCAGTATGCCAATGACGGAGATACAACGGCGGACTACGGGACCACGGATGCTCAGGATTCGCTGTCCCTCCTGACCTACAACTACAACGATGGTGCTGGTACTGCCAGTGCATGGGACGAAGAACTCAGTGACGGCGACATGGACTCTTTCTTCGATGTGACTTTTGACGCCGCCGGCGTGGCTGCCAATACGCTGCCGACGACTCCATCGGCCACCTTCCCTGCCGAAGATGCTACGATTGAACAAGGCCCGATGTCTATCATGTGGTCTACCTCGACGGACTCCGATGATTCGGTTACGAGTTACCTTGCCGAGTTGTGTACGAATGCCAGTTTCAAGGGCGGAGAGAATCTTTCCATCCTGCATCGTGGAAATACGCGCCACAACGAGCCGATGTACGGGATCAGCACAACACTTGCCACGAATACGTATTACTGGCGGACCCGGGCCCGCGATTTGGACGGTGCCCTTTCTGGCCACGTGACCAATACCTTTGTGGTGGGTGCGGATAGTGATGATGACACGACGGGCCCTACGGCGACGCTGTTGTATGTGGGTAGCTCGTATACAGAGGGAGCTTCTCAGACGAATATTACCGACGTCGATTTTGAGAATACGTCCGACCATGTCGACATCGCGATTGTCTGGAGTGACCCGTCGGGTGTGTTCATGACGAATGGTGCCGGATTCGCGAGCACGAATATCTCATCCAATGTGGGGCGAGTGGTTCCCAACTGGGACCTGTACAAAACGAATTCCGTATCGACTGACACCATGGAGTTCGGTTTCGACCAGGTCTTTACCACGTTCTATGGCACCAACGGTGCGACTTCAGTCACCAGCGTCTACCTTGATGCATTTGCCGTCACAGATGCCATTATTGGGGATCAGTTCTTTCTGTCGATCAGCGCGGAGGATAACGACAATGATCGTGGTGCCTACGCCGATCCCGGTAGCAATGGTGATCCCGTCCCGTGGGATCGTGAGGTTACGACCAATACGCTGGTGCGGTTCTATGTGATTGATGATGACAGCGCCGCGCCGGTGTTCTCGGCGGTGAATGTGGATGGGTCTGACCTGTTCAGCACGCGCATGACGGGCGATCTCTCGATTACGGGGTTGTTGCAGGATGCGGGCAGTGGCGTTTATGGTGGAGCGAGCAACCGCTACGTGCTGTATCGCAACGACTCACAGGTTGCCGCCGGCCCGCTGTCGCCGGCACCTGGGAGCGATGGCGCGGCTATGGCGAGCGCAGAAGCTATTGGGACTACGATTTCCAACACCACTGTCGTTATACCGGGGCGCTATCGCTTTGACGCTTTCGCAACGGACTATGATTTGGAGAGCGATGACGACTCGATCACGGTGACGAGTTCCTTTGACTTTGTGGTTGGTACACCGGCGTTTGACTATCGAGCGCGGATTGATGCCGTGGACTACACGGGCTCGCCAACGCTAACGAATTTCCCAGTACAGGTCGTACTGAGTACATCCATTGGGGGGTTCAGCTACTCCCAGTTCGAATCCCCGACGGGCGGCGATCTGCGTTTCTGTGATGAGCATGGCGATGCGTGGCTGGACTATGCGTTCCGGAATTGGGATACCGGCGGCAGCTCCACGAATTGGGTGAAGATCCCAGAGTTGACCACGAACACGGTGATTTGGGCTTATTGGGGAAATGGCACCGGTACCAATGCCGCACCCGCGACGACTAATGGCGCCGTGTGGTCTGATTGGAGCGAGGCCGCGGCAATTGCGTCGAACTTTGTGTTTGGTACGGTTGCGGATGTTGTCGCGCCGGGAACCTATTTCGAGTTGGACGGTGCGGCAGGGGAGTCCGGTGTAACGCTACCGTTCCTTGAGAACTTTGAGAGTGTTGCCGTTGGCTCTCTTGATGGTGCCAATGATTGGCATGCAACGGGGACGACGCGGGCTCTCAATCAGACGACAACGGTTCAGGGCGGCAGCCGCGGCGCGGCCTTGGAGCATGCAACGGTGTGGCATGGCGTGGAAGATGCCACGGGAACGGATGTCTGGGTGTCCTGGTATGCGTGGCCGACACCATGCGCGACGAACCCCGTTGATGCGTCTACGTTGAGTACCAACACAACGGCTGTCTTCTATCTCAATACCAATGGCAACGTGGTTGCGCTGAGCAATAGCACGTGGGTGACGTTCTCTGACGTCGATCTCGGCACGAATGACTGGATTCGTTTCGTGACCAGGATGGACTACGCCGCCGATGATTGGGATCTGTATGCTGTGGCGGCGACAACAAACGCCCGCATTGCGGAGAGTTTGCCGTTTAAGGCTGCCAACCGCACGGCGTTCACCAGTTTCCGGTCCGTCGAAGGCGGCTTGATGCCGCTGGCCTACCTGGATAATTTTGGCGTTGCGACCAATAAGCCACTGGGGGTTGATACCGATTCTGATGACCTGCCGGACATGTGGGAAGAGACTTACATGACCAATATCTCCCAGACGGCGGCAGGCGATCTCGACAATGACGGCATTACCAATCTGCGTGAGTATCTTGCCGGGACCGACCCCACTGACTCCAATGACACCATGCGCATTGTAGGTCTGGATCTCGCGGGCGGAGCATCGTCTCATATCGACCTCTCTCTTCTGGGGGGTGGTGCGATCGGAAACACGAACTTCTTCCCGGTGGGTGAAGAGGTCGATCGCCGATTCAGGATCTATGCGGCGGACAACAATGCGACCAATCCAATGGTGCTTGTTGCTACGGTTGAAGGAGACAGCAGCGGCACCAACACCTGGCGGGACAGCGGCATGACGGATAGCTACTCCAGCCGTTACTACGAGATTAGCGTTGAGCACACGTCGGGCGGCTACACAAATACCGAGGCATGGGCTGTGCATGTTCAGCCACGTTCGGTGAGCAATTCATACATGATTTGCGTGCCCATCAGGTATGAGGGCACGAACAACAACCTTAATGCGATGATGGGGACGCATCTTGCCCGTGGACTGCATGACGATGCAGTCGAGGCCGATGCTGACTGGATTGAATGGATGGACGCTGACGGAAACTGGGAGGACTATTGGCTGTCTGAGGATGGTTGGAAAGTGAAACCTGGCGGAACGGATGCGGACGTTTCGTTGACCGCCGGTCAGGCTATTCGGGTGCATCGTCGCGGTGAGGCGGCACCTCGCGATAATACTGTGTTTGCTGGCAAGTCGTTCACAGAAAGCGATGTCGCGAGCTTTGGTTTCAGTATAGGAGACGACGGTCTCTCGCAGGATGGCTGGACCATGTTTGGCTGGCCGCTCCCGCAGCAGCGTCAGGCGAGTGCTTCCGACACGAGTCAGAATCAGCTTGGGTTCTATACCGACGGTGCTGGCGGAGTTCCGGGAACGACTACGACTACAGATGATGGCGATGAACTCTGGATTTGGAATGGAAGCAACTACGATAGATACATGTTGTTGGATGACCAGGGCGCACACGACTACAACGGACGGTGGTGGGATCTGAAGCTGAATGCGCCCGCCGATATTACGCTGGCCCCAGGCGGGGCCTACTATTACTACCACACGACCAACTGGAGTGCCTCCAATTTTAACTGGACGCCGGATGTTCCTTAATATGGTGATATGATGCGCATAGGAAAACAGATTGTATGCACAAGTGCCGCGCTTGCTGTGGGCGTGACTATAGCCATGGCGGCTGCGCCTGTGGACCGTGTTGAGACATGGTCGGCTCCGGGAATTGCGGGATGGACCAACAGCGCTGATCCGACCAAGGTGGTCCTCAGCAATCCGGGGAACTATTTGAACCTGGAGTTCAGCAGTACGGAGGCTCCGCAATCGTTAGAGGACACGGTACGCATGGCTATTGGGTCTGGAATGCTGCTGACGAATCTGACATTCGTGATAGAGGCGGTGGACATCTTTCCGAGTTCTGCGAGCGTGTCTCTGCACAGTGCCGCAGAGGGGCACGTGTGGACGCGGTCCTTCCCGCTTACCAACGTTTCTCAGTCCGCATCCATAGAGGTTCCGGTTGCTTTCTCTGCCGGCTGGTTTCGGGGCATTCGCGACACTGAGACCCAGTTTCTGTCGGACTTGAGGACGGTGGATTGGGTAGGGGTCTCGTTGTCGAAACATGCCACGACCAAGAGCCAGAACTACGCACTTGATGACTTTCGGATTCAGGGCGTCCTGTTTTCCGGGGATGCGGACATGGATTACATGGCGGATGCATGGGAAAACAGCCATGGGCTGGATGCGAGTGACTATTCGGATGCCGGGCTTGATGCTGATGGCGATGGGATGAGTAACTATGCTGAATACCGCACGGGAAGCGACCCGAATGATTTTAGTTCCCGTTTTGAGGTCGACGTTGATACAATAGAAGGCGCGACAGGGGTGTCGTTCGAATTGGAGTGGGCTTCGCTGGTCGATCGTGAGTACACGATATGGCGGTCCACGAACTTGCTGGATGGTTTTACTCCGTTGGTTACGGGTGAGGTCGGAGTGCCTCCGACGAATGTGTTCACGGATGCGACGGCAACGGACGCGGGCCCCTATTTCTATCGCATTGAGGTAGAACCTGAGTTTTGAGTAGCTTGGCGCGCGGGTAGCGCGTTGAGCGTAGAGGATGATTGATATGACCTATAGGTCTTATAACTCTTATGTGGTGAAGATATGCACGGCGTTGGCTCTGGCTTTGCCGGTCTCCGCGCTTGCCAATGCCATTGTCGGCACGCCCATAGATTGGGATGCCAATCCGCCGACTGCTGCCTGGGCGGCTCAGGGCGATCCGGCGGCCGCGACGGTCTCGGAGAACGATTCGGGTGCAGACGATTTTCTTCAGATCTCCTTTGCTGATATCAGCATGGACCCTGGTGCAACCTGGGATGAGACAGCCTCCGGAGCTGCTTCTGACCTGTTTGCGGGAACCTGGGACACAGGCTATTGGGTTGAGTTTGATTTTTGGGCAGAGAGTGTTGTCCCGGCCTCGCTGCAGATTCGCTGGGCGGACTCAGATGCGGAAGATGGTCGGTACTGGGCGAACACGATCACACCCGGCGGAACTGGGTGGAGTTCGCTTCGCACGGACCCCTTTTCGGACCTGGCGTCGTGGCGGACCTCCCCATTTGTTGACGCGGCTGATTTGCTGGAAGACCTTGAGTCCATAGACTGGATTGGAGTCTACATTTTTCGCGACGGGACGGATGCTGAGGTCTATGGCGTTGATGATATGGGTCTCATGGTTCCTGAACCTGCCGAGTATCTCATGCTGGCTGCCGCCTTGGCCACGGCGCTTCTCGTCGTGCGTCGCCAGCGTCTTGGTGCAGTTTCGGTTCAGGTAGCGTAGGGTCTTCTGCCATGGGACGCTGCAGAACGCCGCGGGTCGGTTAGCTGCGAGCGGTGGAGGTGCCTGTTACCGAGTAGAACGTGCTCGCCTTCGGTGCCGCTTCTACGGTTTCTTCCCATTGAGGCGTTCCTTTACAAAGATCCGCATGGGGTTGACGTACTCAGCCGTTTCTCCCGCCACCTTCGCGAGCAGTGTATTTGCAGCAAGGATGTCCTCGTCCGGCACCCCCCTTGAGCTCTTCAGCAGCCCTTCGAGCAGGCTGCGCGCCTCTCGCGGCTTGCCGCGTTTCCAGGCAATCTCGGCCACAAACAGGTTGCCACGGAACCAGAGCGGCGATCCGGGTTCGGTATCGCGGAGGATGGAGGCAGCCAGAAGCTGGGCTTCGTCCAGTTTCCCGCCAGCGATGTAGACCGCAGCGAGTGTGTCTCTAATCTGAGGGTTGTCATCGGCTAGACTGAGCAGATCTGGCACAAGTGCCATCGCCTCGTCGAGTCGCCTGTTGCTCTGACTCAGGGTGTAGGCCAGATTGTTCAGCAGAGCGGGGTGCTCCGGGCTGTGTTCGAGCCCTTGCGCCAGAATATCCGCTGCACGGTCATAGTTCTGAAGCAGGCGGGATACCTCTGATGCGATCAAGTAGGGGGTTCGGTTGGTGGCGCCGCCTGCGATGGCGACGTTCATCTCAAACAAGGCATCAATGATCTCCCACCCGCCTCGTTGGAACCGGATGTATCCCAGCATCTGAGGCCAGATTTGGTTCGTAGGGTCTGATTTTCGGAGATTGCGTAGGGCGTTGACCATGTCAGGATCCGTGTCGATGATGCCGTCAGCGGCTTTCAACGTTACGAGGTTCTCATAGAACTCAGGGAGGGGCCGGAGTGCCGCTGCAATGGCTTTCTCGGTGCAAAGAAGCGCCCAGTCTTCATCCTCTTCGTAGAGTGCACAGCGAATCATGAAGATGCAGCTTGGTAGAAGTCCGCGGGCCCTCTCGGTGATGCTCCGTGCAATGCGTGTGGCTTCATCTCGCATGTTTGCCCGCCACAGGTATTCCCCGGCTCGCGTCAGGGTTGCTGGCGGAAATTCGGAGGCCAGGGCTTCTGTTACCGTGCTGCTGACCCAGTTGCAGCGTGCGGCTTGGGTCGCTTCGTCCACGACTCCCGTGGGTCCCGGCTGTGTTCTGGCGACCAGTTCTGCGAGCCAGAGCTCTGGGGCGTGGGGGCAGGCCTTCCGCGCCTGTGCAATGACATCGACGTCGCCCCCCGAGAGGCTGACTAGAATCTCCCAGAGAATGGGTAGCTCCGGATGAACCGAGACGGCGTGGCGAGCCGCCTGCTCTGCCTCGGCATAGCGTTCCTCGCGGCAAAGCAGCAGCGCGAGCTGATTCAGGGCGGTCGCCCTCTCCATGGCATCACGCCCACAGTTCAGCCAACGTTGCGAGTTGGCGAGATCTCCTTCGCAATGCTGCTCATATGCCTCAAGCCAGAGTTCCAGCAGTTTGCGTAGTCCGGAGCTGGCAGTGCCAAGGTTCCGGCGGAGTACTTCGGCATTCTCGACGAACCGCACTTCTGAGGGAATGGCCACCCGGTGCCACAGCAGTGCCAGCTCAGCGGGGGGGAGGGATGTGTGTTGGGTTGTGCTTTCGGGTATGCGGGTTTGTGGAATGAGCACTTGCTTGCTGAATGTGCTCAACTCGTTGTAGCGCTCCGTTTCAAAAAGGGCTTTGGCCTCAAGCAGATCCAGTTGGCGAAGGTCGCGGACGCGGGGTTTGCTGAGCAAGTTGAGGGCTTCTTCTGAGTCGCCAAGCCTGGTGTGGGCCGTGGCCAGCAGCTCGATTGCCTTCGTAGAGTAGGGGTAGAGCTCGACGGTGGTTCTGGCCGTGTGTAGCGCGGCGAGTCCGAGGCGCAATTCGAGCTGTGCCCTCACGAGCCTCAATAGGGGTTTGAGGTGGATTGTGTCAGCGGTTCGTTGCGCAAGGCTATCGGGTGGCCAGGAAAGTTCGATGTCCGCCGGTGATAGCATTTCCGTGGAGGCATCCCGGGGTTCGAGATAGGTGCGGAGCGTTTCATACACATTGATCCAGTCGCCCTTGCGTTCGTAGACTTCAGAGAGCACAACGCGGGCGTTCTCCTCCTCTGAGGGGTATCGTTCGACGATGTTGTTGAGCTCTCGCTTGGCGA
The DNA here is from genome assembly GCA_018645275.1 of Verrucomicrobiota bacterium. Lineage (GTDB taxonomy): Bacteria > Verrucomicrobiota > Kiritimatiellia > UBA8416 > UBA8416 > JABGOW01. Next base: position 3,334 of record JABGOW010000365.1, on the reverse strand, counting down.
GGTCAATGCGCCCGATCATCTCGAGTGCGAACACGTGGAGGTACTGCATATCGAGCGAGAGTTCATCTCTGTGGTCAGCAAAGTGGTCAATCGCTTCTCTACACGCAGCTTTGCGTGCCGGGGTGGTGTCGCGCTCCGCCAACAGCTTACCATGAGGGATATACTCTGCAATGCGCTTCCATCTCGGGAACTGCTGAGCTAACAGGAAGAATGGTTTCAGGTTCAGTGCTTCTGTTGCTTGGGCGGAGGGAATGCCGAGGCGTCGTTTTGTGAATGCGAACCACTTGTTCCCATACTTGGCGATGCTCATGGCCAATGTAGGGTGTGTTGCGTCTATGGTCTCGATGCGATGGTAGATTGCCCAGGCAAGATCGGGTCGAGAGAGTGAGAAGCACTTGTGCAGTGTCTCGTAGAGTGCGTCTGGATTGTCACAGGCCTCGATCGCCCGCAGCAGGTGGGTGCTGAAGCGCTCTTGCCATTCCCCGCCCCCCCGTTTTACGGTCATGAAATAGAGGGGCTCTAGCACACGCATATCCAAGGGCCAGCGGGCGAGCGCCTGTAACGTGATGTCGGCAACCTTCGGGACCTGATTGAGATTCATATAGGCTTCAAGAATGGAGAGCGCTTGGACGGGATCTGTGTAGGGGATGTCAATGTCAGCAGATGCCATAGCCTTCCACTGCCGGTGAATCCGGAGGTAGGGGTAGAGGTTGCGTATGCGGCCAACATTGGGAGCCCAGTCGGCGGCTGTGACGACGTGCATCGCGACGGACCCAATGTCCCCGCCCCGCAGTGCCATCTCCGCAAGAATCATGGCGACACGCGGGTCACCGGTTCGAACGTCTTCGGGGAGTTCATCAACGATCTCCGCGGCCTGGTCAATGTGTCCAAGGGACATTAGGGCGTATGCCATCAAGACCTGTTTCTGTGTCAGATACACTGCTGCAAGTCCCGTCATGGCGTCCAGTTCTGTCAGGACGCTCTCATGTTCTCCGCTAATGAGCTGCATGCGAACCAAGGCGAACCGCCACTCGACATCTTGAGGGATCATCTTGCTGACACTATTGGCCAGTCGCCGGGCATTGGTAAGATCGCCCCGGTCGCGCAGGGTTACGGCTACGTCCTTGAGCATCATGGCGCGGTGATAGGGGCGACTTCTGTACGCCAGTGCAGCGATCGTGGCCACCATCAGTGCCACGAGGAAGACGGTTCCCCGGTTCTGGTTCAGGGAGTGCCAGAAGGGGGGGTATTCGCTGAGTGCTTCAACCTCTTCTACGTTGAGTTCTTCACGCGCCTGCTGCTCTCGGCGTTTTCGACGTTCAAAATAGAGCATTTCCAGATAGACGATTGCGACACCGAGGATGACGATGAGTCCGGCCGTATCATGAAGAAACTCCAACCCAAGTTCGGAATGGGTATAGCGGGCGAAAAAGACCATGGCACAGATTCGGAGTATATTAAGCAGGAGGGCATGGAAAAGTGACCAGAAGATGAAGATGGCCGTTTCGTGCCACTTCAGTCGCCTCAGCACGCCAAGTGCGAGAGAGAGGATGAACACGGTGGTGGCTGTACGCATCCCGCTGCACCAGGCAGGAACTTCAAAAACGTGTATGCCGGTATGGAGAATGAGGCCATCGGCCCAGGCGCGCACGTTGAAAATGTGCAGCAGCCATTCGCTGCCCTCGACAGACGCGATTTGCATCCAAATCTGGAGTCGTCCAAACCAGGGGGTTGGTAGCGGGGCTACCCAGTACAGCACCAGAATTGACAGAGCGGTATCGCGGCCAAAGGAACGAGGCAGTGACCACTTCAAGCAGGCAAAGAGGAGCAGGAGTATTCCGATCCATTCGAGATGTTGTATCGGGACAATCAAGCCGGCGATTATGCAACCCACACCCAGTAGGGCGGCAACGATATGCCATAGAGATGATGTGTCGCCATCGGTTTCTGTATTCTGTTTTGGCCTCAGGAGGATCAGCGCGGCAAATAGCACGCTCAGTGTAGATCGGATGACTCCGTTTTGAGTGCCAAACAGAGAGGCCGCGTGGGTCCCCATCCAGAGTGCCAGAACGGCTCCCGCGAGGACAATAAGTATACGTTTTGGAAGGGAGATCCCCTGAGTCTGTTTCATAGGAACTACAAGTTTACTGTGTCTGCGCGTGAGCAACAAAGGAAAAAGGAGGTTTCGGCTCTCATGATCGTCATCAGCGTATCTCAGACGAGCGACATGTGCGGTTAGAATTGTCGCTTTGCGCTTGCTGGTGCAATTCTGTACAGGTATGTTCCGGTTCTGCAGATTTCATCAGAAGGGACTACAACCATGTTGTACTACGGTCGCGGTTCGGCACAAGAGGTCTTGACCGAAGCAGACTTGAAACAGGGGCTCGTTGAGGCACTTGACAAGCTGGGCTCGCGAGAGCGGGTTCTGGCGATCCCCCCCGATTTTACTCGATTCCACTCGCGTGCCGGCGAGTTGACCCGGCATGCCGTGGCCTACTATGGGGATCGAGTGACCGATATTCTGCCTGCCCTTGGTACGCATACCCCCATGACGCTCGAACAGATTCGGGAGATGTTTGGGGATGTTTCGCCATCGTTGTTTCGGGAACATGATTGGCGTGAAGGCGTCGTGACTCTCGGGGAGGTTCCGGCGGAGTACGTCAAAGAGGTCTCCGGGGGGGCAGTTGATTACGCCTGGCCCGCTCAGGTGGGCAAGTTGCTGGTTGAGGGGGATTTCGACCTTATTCTGTCGATTGGACAAGTTGTGCCTCACGAAGTCATTGGCATGGCGAACTACAACAAGAACATTTTTGTGGGTACCGGAGGTCCCGAAGGGATCAACAAGAGCCACTTCCTGGGGGCGGCCTACGGTATGGAGCATATCATGGGGCGCGCGGATACCCCCGTGCGGCGCGTTCTCAACTATGCTTCTGACCACTTCTGCAAGGATCTGCCAATCGTCTATGTGCAAACGGTCGTTGGGCGTGGGGATGACGGGGAGTTGGTGGTGCGTGGGTTGTATGTCGGCGACGATGTAGAGTGTTTCGAACGTGCGGCGGCCCTCTCGCTTGAGGTCAACTTCGAGATGCTCGATGCCCCGCTTGACAAGGTTGTTGTCTATCTTGACCCGAGCGAGTTCAAGAGTACTTGGCTCGGCAACAAGAGCATCTATCGCACACGCATGGCGATTGCCGATGCCGGCGAGCTGGTTGTGTTGGCTCCGGGGGTGCAGGAGTTTGGCGAGGATCCTGAGATTGATCGCCTGATTCGCAAGCACGGGTATGTTACCACACCCGAGGTGCTGCAGGCTTTGGAGGCGGATCCGGACTTGGGG
>JABGOW010000197.1 GCA_018645275.1 Verrucomicrobiota bacterium | reverse complement strand
TGTACGATCAGATCACGCTCATGGATTCGATCGTCGGCGGTTGGCTGGATGAGCTTGAACAGGAGGGGCTGGCCGACAACACGATCGTCTTCTTCTACTCCGATCACGGGGGGATGCTTTCCCGCTCCAAACGCTTCATCTTCAATGGCGGCACCCAGGTGCCCTTTATTGTGCGCGTCCCGAAGAAATGGCAACACCTCGCCAATTTCAGCTCCGGGAAATACATCCCCGGTTCCGCCAACAACGAACTGGTCCAGTTTGCTGATTTCGCCAAGACCCTTTGCTCCGTTGCCGCCATCAAGCCGCCAGCCCTGATGCAGGGCAGAGCCTTTATGGGGCCGGGCAAAGAACCGCAACCGGATCTCATTCACTTCTATCGTGACCGGCAAAACGAGCGTTATGATCTCTCACGGGCGGTTACCGACGGACGCTACTACCTGATTCGTAACTTCATGCCCCATCGACCTCGCGGGCAGAAGCCAGAGCACGGCTACAACGTTCAGCAAAATTGGAACGCCTGGAGGGACTGGTATTATGGGAATCCTGAAGCGGCAGCTCCGGTCCACGCTCGCTTCTTCAAGCCCAAGCCGGTGGTTGAATTTTACGATCTTGAAAGCGATCCGTGGCAGGTGAACAACCTTGCCTTGGACCCGGCCTCCCGGAAGCCGCATGAGAAGCGCATTGCATCCATGGAGAAGGCCCTCTACGACTGGATGGTGGAAACCCGCGACACCAGTCTGATTCCTGAGCCGATGTTCTATGATTTCGTAGGCGCCGAGAAGCCCTACAAAACCATCTACGAGTTTGCTCAGAGTGATGCATACAAGGTGCGCAAGGTGCTGGAAGCCGCGAAGGTGGCCAGCAAAGGGCAAGCGGCTCTGTTGCCGGAATACCTCGCCATGTTGACCGACGAGAATCCATTGGTCCGGCACTGGGCTTCGTACGGCCTGTTCCTGGTCCGGAGTGACACACCCGAAGTCCAGGATGCGCTCCGGCAGGTTATTGCCAAGGATGCCCATTCCGCCAACCGTACCATGGCGGCCCAGGCGCTGGCCCGTTGTGGCGATCCTGATACGGCATTCCAAGCCCTGATGAAAGAGATCAACACGGAAAAGGACGAATACAAACGCCTTCTGGCCCTGAATGCGCTCCAATATGGGCGCGTGGATGACCGCCTGACCAAGGAAGACTGGGAGGTGCTTGCGGCACATAAGCATTCCAAGGAATATCCCGATTCTCTTGCCTATCTGTGGGCCAAGAACATACCGGACAATGTCCTGAAATATTGGCCTGAACGAATCATTGTGGAGTAAATGTGAAACGGAGAATCGGTTGACGAGAGCGGCGACGAGAGCGGATTACGAGTAGAGACTCTCTCAATCGTCAACCATTCTCGTCGCCGCTATCGTCCGCCGAATTGGATGAGGAAGTGCGCTACTCAGCTTTGACAATACGAAGAGAACACTAGGAAGCAAGACATGCAAACCATATCACAACGAGACAGAGAGATCCTGAGACAGCGTGCGCAGCTTCAACTGGAGTATGCCAATGCGCCGGAAAATGAAGTTATACTCAAGAAGTGGCGCGCTCTGGCCGCGGGTAGGCGTGAATCACCGACGGTCCGGTTACTGTTCTCCAACTTCCGCCACGAGGTCATCACCCCGCGGCTGCAATGCGAGGGAGAGCTGGCGCGCGGTATTGAGTCACAGCTCCTCAGCACCTTGGTCGGGCGCGAGCTGTTTGGTGACGACACGCCGATATCACCGACGTTCGACATCGCGTGGCGCGCCTGGGCGCAACCGTTTGGGATCGCGGCGAAGCGAACGCAAGCCGAGGGATCGAACGCGCAGGGCTACCATATCGAGCCGCTCATTACCGACCTGGCTGCCGAGATCGACAAGCTTCGAGGCGGGTCGTTCGGAGTAGATCGCGACGCCACGCAACAGCAGCACGAGCTGGCGGATGATCTCTTCGGGGATATCCTGCCGGTGCGCATGGTGATCGGCTGCCTGCCGGGGGCGCTCACCAACCCGCTGGTCCACCTGATGGGCATGGAGGCCTACTATGTAGCCATGTTTGACTGCCCGGACGCCATTCACGAAGCCATGGAGATGGGGACGCGGGTCTACGAGCAGTACTACGACTTCCTTGAAGCGGAGCAGTTGCTTGAGCCCATGACTGGCATCAGGCCCTTGGGCGCCGAATCGTTCGCCTTCACTGACGAGCTGCCGTCGGAGAACGTGACAAGGACCACCGACTGCTGGGGCTACCTCGAATCGCAGGAGACCACAGCGGTCTCGGCGGAGACATTCGGCGAGTTTGTCTTCCCTTACCAGCAGCGCCTGGTAGACCGTCACGGTTTGCTCTCCTACGGCTGTTGCGAACGCGTCGACGCGATTTGGCCGGACTATCTCTCGAAGTGGGACAAACTCCGCAAGCTATCGGTATCGCCCTTCAACGATGAACCTCAAATCGGCGAATACCTGCGTGGCAGCCGGGTCGTTTACTACAGCAAACCGCGCGCCGAGTTCGTGACCTGTGATGGTCCCATGAACGACGAAGCGATCACTGAGTACTTCAAAGGCGTCTGCGAAGCCGCCAGCGGCTGTCTGTTCGAGATTGCGCAGCGCGAAGTTGGGACCATCTTCGGTGATTTCGAGCGTGGGCGTCATTATGTCCGCCTGGCCAAGGAAGCCGTGGATGCTTATTGGACGCCGTAATGACAGCGGCGAGAAGAGAAAGACCATTATGAAGAACACATTGATTGCCGTATTGATCGCGTTGGTGTTGCCCATGGCGTGGGCTGACGCAGCAGAATCCCCCGAATTAACCAGCAGGGTGGCGGTTGAGGCCAAGTTGCTGGATATCTTTCCGCCTGCGGTTGCCGAGGTGCCAGAGGCCAAGCAGGGACGCACGCTGCTGTCTTCTGTCTACACACCCAGCGGGAGCCTCTGGACGCCGGGGCTGGATGAACGAGACGTCTTCGATCTGGAGATCAAGCATATTCAGGACAAGCACAACTCCTACGACCTGCGTCTGGGCAAGGGCGGACAGATCTATTCTCTGCGCAGCAGCTTTGGTGAAAGCGTCAATCCTCAGAAGGTACGAAGCCGCTGGAATGACGGGGTTTGGCAGCCTGTCTGCCATCCCAGAGAAAGTATCTACGGGGCACTTCGAGACATGCCGGAGGAAATGGCCACACGCATCAAGCAATCGGAGGGCTACGAATACGGCCAGTTCATCCACGGAGCCGGCAGCTACGTTCTGCACGGTATGGTCTCCGGAGTCTTTACCCTCTCCTGCGATGTCATGCTGGACAGCGAAAAGCCCGGCAAGCTCAGCATCATCCTGCGCGATGCAACGTGGAAGCGGGACTGGCTGACGTTTGGCTCGCTCAACCTGGAAGACGGGCAGATCACGTTCAACGCAAAGCCGGTCGCTGCCATGCAGCCGGGGCAGTGGCAGCATGTTGAGATCGCTTTCGCTCTCGACGGAGCCCCCGCGGGCAAGCTCACCGTAAGTACCCGTGACGCGAAAGGCCGTAGCGACAGCGCGGAATTCCCGTTCAACCCCGG
>JABGOW010000335.1 GCA_018645275.1 Verrucomicrobiota bacterium | reverse complement strand
ACAGGCTACAGTCGCGCGGAAGTTCTGTTCCGTGACTGTCACGACGCGCTTTCCGGCGGGTTTTGCGGTGGGCATTGTCGTTTTCCTGATGACAGCCCGGAAAACATGATTCCTGATAGCCTTGAGTTGGAGATCTGTCGCAAGGATGGCGAACGGCGTCGGATTCGACAGCGTGTTGTTCCGCTTCAAGACCATGCCGGTCATCAAGTGGGGGCGCTCACATCCTTTCGCGATATCACCCGGGAGCAGCATTTAGCTCGCAGGGTTGGTGAAGTTGAACAGTTTTCAGGGATTATTGGGAATGATGAGAAGATGTTGGAGGTCTTCGATCTCATCCAGGACCTTGCAGACACCGACATGCCTGTTCTGATTCAGGGCGAGAGCGGAACAGGCAAAGAGCTTGTTGCTGCCGCAATCCACCGCGAGGGGCCACGTGCCAACAAGCAGTTTATTCCAGTGAATTGCGGGGCACTCCCCGAATCACTTCTTGAAAGTGAGCTCTTCGGGCACGTGAAAGGGGCTTTCACGGGAGCTTTTCGCGACAAGAAAGGTCGTTTTGAACTGGCCGACGGCGGGACGATTTTTCTCGACGAGATTGGCGACATATCGCCAGCCATGCAAGTGCGGCTGCTACGCGTTCTTCAGGACGGGACCTTTGAGCGTGTCGGTGGGGAAACGACGCTATCGGTGAATGTCCGCGTCATCAGTGCCACAAACAAGGATCTGGCAGAAGAGATTGAGGAGGGGCGATTTCGGGAAGATCTGTTCTATCGGTTGAGCGTGGTTCCCATCTGGCTTCCTGCGTTGCGGGATCGTCTCACGGACGTGCCACTCTTGGTGGAACATATTCTACGTGATGTGCTGGAAGCCTCTGGCAGGCAGGACGTCGCCATGTCCCCGCAAGCGCTGGATCTCATGATGAGCCATGATTGGCCGGGTAACGTGCGGGAGCTCCAAAACTGGATACAGTTCGCACTTGTACGCTGCCGAGGGAACACGATTGAGCCGGGACACCTTCCTCCGCACCATCTTCCGCAGTCCGGCAAGACAAGCCGTCCCCGCCGTGGCAAGCTCAGTGCATCGCGCGTCAGGGCAGCCCTTCGCGAAACGGGGGGAAACAAACTCGAAGCTGCCAAGCGTTTGGGGGTCTCTCGCGCTACACTTTACCGATTCTTGGATTCGGAAGCGCTGTAGCGTCCTAAGCGGCTCAAGCTGCTGGGGTGATTGCGGCTAGTACGATTTCGCGAACACGACACGGCCGGAGCTTGGTCCTCCACACACCACGCATGCTCCCTTACCACTGTCGGTACGGTCAAACGGGATACAGCGAATGGTGACGGAAAGCGTATCGTTGATCTTCTTCTCGCACGCGGGATCATCGCACCAGTGCGACATGGCAAACCCCCCATGGACTTCGGGGCGGTCCTTGTTCTCCGGCGTGAAAAAGCCACAGAACGCATCCCACTCATCGATGGTGCATGTGTTGTCTTCACGGAGTTTGATGGCGCGCGCCAGCAGCGATGCCTGAATCTCATCCAGCACAGCCGCAACGGACTCGACAAAAGCGTCTTTATCCTGTCCGTAGCGGTCCTTGCGGGTGGTATCACGACGGTAGACGAACACGGAATCAGAAGCCATGTCGCGAGGGCCGACTTCCAGCGTGATGGGAATGCCCTTCTTGATCCAGCTCCAGCTCTTCTCGCCGGCGTTCATCTCGCGCTTGTCCACCACCACGTTGAGTGCACGCCCGTGATACGTCACCGTCCGTAGCTGCTCTGCGATGGCGTTGCAGTATTCGAAGATAGCGGGTTCGTCTTCCGGTTTGCGACAGATGGGAAGAATGGCAACGTGGCTTGGGGCCAAGCGTGGAGGCATCACCATTCCGTTATCGTCCGCGTGTGTCATGATCATGCCGCCGATCAGACGGGTTGATACGCCCCAGGATGTTGTCCAGGCATGCTCAAGAGAGCCGTCGCGAGACTGGAACTGGATACCGGAAGCCTTCGCAAAGCTCTGTCCGAGGAAGTGACTCGTTCCGGCCTGCAGCGCTTTGCGGTCTTGCATCATCGCCTCGATGCAGAGCGTGTTGGTGGCTCCCGGGAACCGCTCTGCTGCCGTCTTCTCGCCCGTCAGCACCGGCATCGCCATGTAGGTCTCCGCGAACGTCTTGTAGACCTCCAGCATCTTCATCGTCTCGTCCCAGGCCTCTTCTTTGGTTTCGTGAGCCGTGTGCCCCTCCTGCCACAGAAACTCGGCTGTACGTAGAAAAAGGCGGGTCCGCATTTCCCAGCGAACCACGTTGGCCCACTGGTTGATCAGGATGGGCAGATCGCGATAGCTCTGAACCCACTTGGCATACGTTGCGCCAATGATGGTTTCCGAGGTGGGCCGAACGACGAGGGGCTCTTCAAGCGCTCCTGCCGGAACCAGCTTCCCATCGTCGTCTGCTTCGAGGCGGTGATGCGTCACGACGGCGCACTCTTTGGCAAAACCATCAACGTGCTCGGCTTCCTTTTCAAGGAAGCTCACGGGAATGAAGAGGGGAAAATAGGCATTCACATGACCGGTGGCTTTGAACATGGCGTCCAGCCCCTCACGAATGTTCTCCCAGAGCGTGTAGCCCCAGGGGCGGATTACCATGCATCCGCGTACCGGGCTTGTTTCGGCCAGCTCCGCCGCCTTCACCACTTGCTGGTACCACTCGGGGTAGTTCTCCGCCCGGACCGGGGTAATCGCCGTCTTCTCTTGCTTGGCCACGCTACTCTCCCTCTTCATTGCATCAAGAACCTGAATCCGCGCAGTATGTCACACTGCCTCAGGGGTTTCAATCAAGTAGGTGACGCAGGACATTTGCGGCGCATTGACCTGTTCGCAGATGCTGGAGGCGAGTGCAGGTGTTCTTTCGACAAAGAACCGCTGCCTAGACGAAAAGCCCACCTCGTAAGTCACTGGTTGTTGTCGTGTGTGAGTGTGGGCTGAGAGAACCGCTCTGTAGCGGCCCGAGGGCGGGCCACCTCCATTACGCTAGAGAACCTGATTTACAGCAATGGAGCCGGGGCGCCCTCGCCCCGGAGAAACCTCTGAAAGTCGGAATGAAGCTATTATTCAGCGGCAATCGTGCTACCGAGAGCGTTATTGCCCGGTGTGGCATCTTCGACGCCTACTGGGGCCACCGAGAAATGGAATTCGATACCCGCTCCGGAGAGGGCGTCGTACGAGAATGAGAAGGGCTGCGTTACGGTATCGCCCACGCCAACATTGAAGAACGTGAAGGTTTGAGTTCTGCCACCCGAATCCACGACGAGAGCCACTTCCTGGAGCGGTTCTGTACCGCGGTTCTGCGCCGATACGTCCATGTAGAGGGTGCGGTCTGCGGTATTGTCGTTCACGTGGGGAATCATGGCGACCATGTCGTAAAGACCGGGGGTGTCGCGTTGCATGAGGCGGCCAACATCCAGAACCCCTGCGCCATACGCCTCATCCCTGCCGGGAGCCCCCGCGTCATTGCTGTATCGCGTCAGAAGGGATCGGACATCGTCGGGGGTGAGCGTGGCGTTTTGTGACAGGAGGGCTGCT
>JABGOW010000229.1 GCA_018645275.1 Verrucomicrobiota bacterium | reverse complement strand
CATCGTAGAAAAGACCAATGTACGGGATACCTGGCGATTTCCCTGGCAGACTGACTAGGCGTATTTCTGTTCCCAAATCACCCATCTACCTTACCCTTGTCCCCAAACATCACATGCGTCCCCCTACTCCGTGGTCGTTGCTAGTTCGATCTCAATGCCAACGCTCTTAAGCCAACTGTAGTCCTTTTGAGTGCGCGAGTACCCGTCCTGGCTGTGGTAATACCAGTACAGGTGCTGCAGATAAAACGGCTCAACATCTTCACTCCATTTGCCGCCAGAGCGCAATGCGTCATCTTTTAGCAGCTCATTCAGCTTCGCACAACTTACGGTCGATGAGAAAATTCCCTTTGCATTGGCCCGAATCTCCGCATGATTCGCTCCATTAAGAAAGTGTAGAACTGCGCTCCTTGCCTGCGTTGCGCTGGAGACTAAGGCCCCGTTGCTTTGATCGATCGCGTCTTTGGTTCCAATAATCGCATTCTTGAACATCACCACGGGCGTACCTGCCAAAAGAGATTCCGCAACCGCGACGAAGGACCCTTCCTTGTCTGAGAAAGCACAGAACACTTTCGCACGTTGAAAAAGCTCTCGCAATTCATTGTCTTTTGCCCTCTCAACGATCGTTACGCGATCCGAGACTCCATACTCACGGGCCTCTTCACGCACTGTCGCGGCAGTTCTCCCCTTGAGGGGCACCCCTACGCACACCGCGGTCACTTCTGGCGGAAGCTTGCGCAATACCTTGAACAGCAGCCAGTGCCTTTTGTAATTCGCAAAGTTCGCTACCATAAGGCAATCGATGTCTCGCCTCCCCTTGTAACCCACCAACTCCCCTTCCCTGACCCAACTCGCCGCACTGAACGGAAGCATGCGGCAACAGCTCCCCAAGTGTCTGCACAGAGTCTGTTCATGTGTGTGTACCGGCATGACGTAGAACCTGCTGCTTGTCCGCGCGGCGAGCGCCACGAGAGCCATACTGAGAAAGCCTGTATATGCCTGGCAAAATATAATGTGATATCTCTGTTCCAGCGTGGCGAGCACTTTGCGGTTCAGTAGTTTCTCCAACTCTGCTTGAAAGAGAACCAGCAGGATTCCCTTTTCGTGTTCAGAAACGTACGGTTTCACAATCACCGAAAATCGAAGGCGTATGACAGCATGCTTCTCAGGATAGATGTCTGCCCTATCGCCGTATGCCAACACGTGCTTGCGCAGACACATCGTGATGAGACGACTTGACTCGAAGGCATTACAGATGTTTGCCATGCGAGCGAATCGTTGCACTGGATCACGAATTGAGATTAGCTTGACAAGAGCCGCCAGCCAGCGCCATCGCAGGATGCTCTGCTGCCTTAGATGATTCAGCACCTCTCGCCTCAGCCGTCTGTAGAAGTAGGCCACTCGGACTCTTAGCTGTGCACGTTGTGACTTCTGACTTGTCATGCCCGGTGGACTCCCTAGTGGTTCGCGCCCCTGGCGCGAAATCTTGCCTGCGTGGATCGTCGTCATTTGAATCCGGGTGTCCATGAAACACCCCGATGGAGTTACAGTGAACCGTTTATGATATATGGCGTGCACTCGTCGGTACTATTACAGGACGCCCCCGTACCAACACTGGGGCAGAACAAGGGGGGAACTCCCTGTGTTATCGAAATCAAGTGGGTGCGGAAATCTGTCTTGATACGAACTGCTCTCCAGACGGTCATTTCTCAGAAACGTAAACTCCATTGCCCGCGGAATGCTAAGCCCTTGTTTCTGTAGTGGACGGAAGAAGTTATTTGGGTGAATATGCACACACGTGTGCGTTTGCAGTATTCTGTCGAATGCACGTCCAGCCAATTTGAAGAATGGCCAACTCCAAAGTTGATCAAGTTGATGAAACTCCGCGACAATGATTCGGAATCTGCGCATTAGTGTTCCAGATGTGGATAGAAAGACCTCATACTCATATCCCTCAATGTCGATTTGCAGTAGAAGGTCACAGTCTGTCTCGGGGAGAGATGAAGTCACCCAGTTGTCGAGGGTGGTGAACTCATCATCTGATGTTGTACCAATGAATGTGTTCAAAAATATGGAACTGTTGATGCTCATCGGCTGGCTTTTCTACTGACCTGTCGGCGAGGAAGACCTCCATCCCTAGCTCTGCACAATCCTTTTCAAACCCAGACAAGAAGCCAACCCCGGGCGAGAAACATGCCTCAATCCCTACGAAATCATCTGGAATCAAGTAGCCACCATCAGCTTTGGGCCCTAGTCGGATAAGCTCTTTGTCACTTGATATGGGGTGGAGCTTCTTCAACAAGGACAGAAGCTCGCCCTTTTCTGTCATTATGGTCGGGAATACATTTACCGCGCCAAGGGTCTTCGTTACAAGGGTTTTGAGAAGTGGTCTCATGCAAATTGCTCCTGGGAGTTGCTCCGTTGCACATGCATGGCGTCATGGCCCTTGGGCACGCTGAGCCAGCCAGATTGCGCTGGGCACCAACTGGGAGACTCGGCCCATGCCATGCCGCCCGGGGAGCCCCTATACTGGAATGCGCCAATACTCTCTCTTGCTATTTGTTGAGCCAAGCCAGACTGTACCGGGTTCCAGGAGTAGGGCCAGGTCGTCCAACAAGCCCCGCAGATTCCTACCTTCCCCCTGAAGGCCCGGCATATGCACCACTCCATCACCGGATCCTTGGTTTTCGAGATAGTTGGGAGAAGCGCGTGCGGATGCCCAACCGTTTCAACCACAGTGGCAGGGCGTCCCGGAAACTCATCGCCAGTGGACTCACTGGCAGCCACTTCCGCCGCGGATGTGGCAGGGGGTACTGCCCGTCTTGGCATTGGTGTATCAGTGCCTCGAATGCCTCGCCCATCGCGCCGATAGTGAACTGCGAGGCATGCACCTGTCCGGCACAGCTCATTCGGTGCCATAGTGCGCGGTTGGTGGCCAATGACTGCACTGCTTCTGCAAAGGCCTCGACGTCGCCGACAGGACAAAGGAGGCCAGTCTGCCCCTGCTTCACAATCGTGTCTGTGACGCCCGGCAAGAATGATGCCACCGGCACGCTGCCGCATAGTTGCGCCTCGATGGGAACGCAGGGCATGGCCTCCCAGGACGAAGGCATCAGCGTCGCATGAGTCTGCGCATACACGCTGTAGACCTCGTCGTGCGACAGTGCTCCGTACGTTCGGACCCCATCAGATACCCCCTCGTCCTGGAAGCGAGAGGCAAGCTCAGCATGGTCCGGACCGTCGCCAACCAAGAGAAGTTCGACGGGGATCCCCAGATCCCTCAGCCGGCGCAAGATCCTAGGGAGGAGGAACACTCGTTTCTGCGCCTGCTCGATTCTTCCCACATACGCGATGTGGAATGGAACATCATGCGGCGACCTGCCTGACGCAAGGAGATCCGGCTCGGGGACATCGATTCCGTTTGGGATGTGGACAACTGGCCGTCCTGCCGAAAAGGCCTGGGCCCTCTCGGTGACGCCAACCCCCACGCCAACGGCAACATTCCAGGCACCGGAGTTCAACATCGCACGGTGATAGGCCTCGCCAGTATCCGCATGGATCCAGGGAATGGCCACCACGGAATCAGGCAACATGTTCAG
>JABGOW010000472.1 GCA_018645275.1 Verrucomicrobiota bacterium | reverse complement strand
CCTCACGTTGCGCGCCGTCATCGGCGTGTGCTTCGGCCGTCATTGCGTCGGCCACATCGGTTTCGTGCATGTTGTCCATTTTCTCGTCCTCACGTTGCGCGCCGTCATCGGCGTGTGCTTCGGCCGTCATTGCGTCGGCCACTCTTGGCTGCGGGGGAGTCCCCGCAGTGTTTTCTCTCTCGTTCGTCATAGCTCAATCCTCTTTTCACAACCGTTACCGTTGGGGTGATTTACATCTGTGAACACAGCAGCGCCGAGGCGGCCCTCGCGCCCAGTGGTCGCCATCCCACAGCCGCCTCGCGTCCGCGTGCGTCACGAATCCAGTACTGACCGTCCGTGCCCCCGGGATCTCGCGGACCAGGCGCCGGGGCGGGAAGAGTGCAGCGACGTAAGTCCGCATGAATCGCATGCGGATCGACCGTGCGGACGCTGCGAGGAGGCAGCGGAAGCGCATTTCCGTGGGGCGGGTCATTCACAGCCCTCCCGCATGACGCGCTCGACCTCGGACTCCGGAACGCGAGTGGTGCGGGGGCCGAACTTGACCGTCCGCAGCTGACCAGACTCGATGAGACGCCAGGTCTGCCGCTTGGAGCAATTCAGGCGTTCCGCCGCTTGGGCCACAGTTAGTGCGGCAACCGGTTTGTGATGGACATTCTCGTGGGGGCGTGTCCGCAGATTGGTGAGGGCCTCATGCAGTCCTTTTCCGTCGACCTCCGGATAGAAAGGCCGAAGTGCGGCTGCCAGTGCATTCAGCAGGCTTGGAGGTGGTTGTTCTGGAATTCTCGATCCGCTCACTGACTTGCTCCTACGACTTCCGTGACGAGTCTCGCATGTTGACGATCGGTTCACGAAAGCACCGTAACATCCTGTCCACCAAGGTATACCGGATGCTAATTAGTATCCGCGAAAGCTAATTAGCAGGCGCCATAGTCGGTTGCTCAGGGCGGGGCAGGATGGGAGTGTTCCGGACAGGAAGTCTACGGGTCGAGGAGCCCGTCGGGGGAGCCCCAGAAGCGGTAGAGGGAGGCGAGAACAGGGGACGGGACGGGAAGGGAAGGGAGGTCAGGGGTTGTCTACATGGCCAATCGCAGCGTCGTAGAACCGGAGAACACCGGCCGCAGCGCTGTCGTCAACATGGTGCATTGTGAGGTCTGGGATTTGGTGATGGCCATCGGGTGCAAGGTCGCCGATCTCGAGGACAACATTCTCAAGCCTGTGCAGTTGCAGATCTACGTCCTTAGCATCGGGATGCTTAGCTTTTCCTATCGGGCGGTACCATCTTTGCCTCAGTTCGTGCGTGTCATCCACATCGAGGACATCTTTGATGGCTCTGAGCACTGCGCTACCGAGGTTGGCCCGAGGTCCCTCGAACAGATCCGCACCGTCAAAGTGATGCAGCTTCCCTCCCTCTAGGACAAACGGCAAATGCTCGGTCTGCGGTTGAGCATCATATGCGAAGCCTCCGAACTCCCCGTTCGAGGCGGCCCATATGGCGGCGAGTATCAGGAAGTTCTTCGGCGAGACCTTTACATTTGTCGTGGTGCCGTCTTTTGTCACTTCGAGTTCGAACTTATCGGCCGTTCGTCTGTATTCCTTGAGCTCGCCGGCCTCGTTGTGGATGTTCCTGCGGAGGAACTCGACGGTCACTTCTGTCGTTCCGGAATCGAGCTGTTCATCCGTTTCCGTTCCCGCCGCCTGGGTAATAGGTTCTGTTCCTGGCTCATGCTCGGGGTGGGAGCTATCGACCTGAGTGCTCGGGGATTCGTCTTGGCGTTTTCGGCTCAGCCAATCCCGCAGCTTCTCCCAGGCCGGCACGTAATAGTCACCTGCGGGAAGCTCGGGTAGCATCTCGGCGAGCTGAGGCACTGCGATGTCTTTGGGAACGACCACAATCAAACCTCTACCGACGATGGTCACGAATGCGGTCACGTCATATTGGTCTGTCGTGTCCAGCCAGTAGCTGGCGCCCGGGATGTTGCGATGATGCGCCAGCTCGTGCTCCACATCTGCCACCAAGCTTCGGTGGGGATGGTGAAGGCCCACCGAGTTGAGGAATACGAAGTGATCGACATGGAGCATGTTTTTGAGGCAATAGTGGCCTTGCCCAAAATGCCAGCGTCCAATCCCGGCGCAATCAGAGAGCACTTGCCTGACTTCGGTGAGCAACTCGGGCAACTCGTGATCGGTGTCCAGCCCGGGATGGAGTCCCGCTACCCACTCGCGGGCCGCATCCGCAGCGAAATCGCCCCTCTGCGAAGCCAACCTCTGGAGTTGTGAGCGAAGTCGCTCCTGCACGCATACCGGCAGCTCGGCGATCTTCGCCCCAAACACCTTGTCGACGAGGGGCAAATGGCAAAACAGGACTTCAGCGACTGTCTGCCAGAAACTCCTGCCAAGTGACATGGCCAGGCGGAAGTTGTTGTCCACGGTCTTACCAAATGCGTGTCCTTCGCTCTCAGTGACAGCTCGCACGGCCTCGTCCACCTGCTCTAGCGCCCTTAGCCACTCCGGCGATAGCCCGCCGATGTGTGTCGTAAGATGCGACTCCGGCAACCAACGCAACATTGGCCCGAAAGGGGTGACGAGAAGGAATAGGGTCAATTCCTGGCATAGACGCGTCCCCAACGGCAGGGCGTCTCCAAGAGCTTGCTCGTCCAGCAGGCATGCAGCAAGGGACACCAGCACGGTGTCGAGCAGGTGCTCGTAGGCGGGGTAAGCGCTGCTGATCTCAATCTGGCCGGGGGCGAATGCTTGAGACCATGCTACTCTACTGAATGGCCCCGTAGCCTCATCGCCGGTGGCGGACGCAAGCAAATGGGTCGGTATTGGGTACCTGATGGCATCCCCGATCTCCGTGTCGAAGCCTTGGAGGGAACGACATGCCTCAATAGCTTGATAGATGAACCCGAATGCCCAAGTGGCACTGCCTCTGCCGCGAAGTGTACCATCCACTTCTAGAATTGGTACGACAGCGCCGCGAGAGATTGCCCCGAAGAAATCCCAGTCCACCTCACAACAGACGTCGCGGGGGTCGAGGAGCTGGTCAATCTGCCGCTGCGTCCATTCGTATGCGCCTAGAGGGAGGATCCGTCCCTCACGAGTGCTTCCTCGGCAATCGGGCGTGAACCACAGTACTCCGTCTTCTTCCTTGGCTAATTCGAGCAGCCGCTTCTCCGCTGGGTCCTCGATCTTCCAGTTGTTCACGGCGGCACACCCCCATACACACGTTTTCAACCAGCATCACGGTGAACGGGCCACCATGGCCCGCAAGCCTTCGGAGAACTTAACCTATTACGCCCCTTGTGCACTGGCAATCGCCGTCGCTACGATGCCGTCGGCAAGAGAGCAGGATCGCTGTGAACCGCGGTTCAGATTTCAGGAAGGGATGACCGCAGGGATTGCGCGGAAAGGGATTGGAGCGGAGGAACCCGGCGTGGATTGAAGTAAGGAAAGGCAGAGATCAGCGCAACTCTGGCAAGGCGTGTGAACGCCGGTTTGGGCGCACATACATTTCAGCATAGGCCTGTACACTCGCGACATGTTCGGCTTGTGGGGGGAGAATCGGGCGGCTGCTGGCCGACCGCGGCACCGATCACGC
>JABGOW010000455.1 GCA_018645275.1 Verrucomicrobiota bacterium | reverse complement strand
CTGGCGTTTCATGTGGCGGTGTGTGGCATACCGAATATGACGTTGCCACAGCAGGATGCATGTTTACAGCGTGAGCCTGACCCCCTTTTCAGATTGATATCATGCGTTATCTCGCAATACCGCGAGCTCTATGGAAGGAAAAAGAATGAGTTGTTGTAGCACAGGATTGGACGTACTGGTTACCCGAGAAGCCCCCGACTTTACGGCTCCGGCTGTGATGGGCGACGGTTCAACTGGAGAAGTCACGCTTTCGGCATTCCGTGGAAGTTATGTTGTGCTCTTCTTCTGGCCACTCGACAACACATTCGTGTGCCCAACAGAAATCATTGCGTTTGATAAACGCCTTGATCAATTCAAGCAGCGTGGCTGCGAAGTGCTTGGCGTGAGCATTGACTCTGCATTCTCGCACATTGCTTGGCGAGAGAAGCCAGTGGCCCAGGGTGGCATTGGCCCAGTGGCTTATCCGATGATCGCTGATATCAAGCATGAGATTTGCCGA
This sequence comes from Verrucomicrobiota bacterium, assembly GCA_018645275.1. Taxonomy (GTDB): domain Bacteria; phylum Verrucomicrobiota; class Kiritimatiellia; order UBA8416; family UBA8416; genus JABGOW01. The sequence goes on along the minus strand of JABGOW010000455.1, from coordinate 3,102 downwards.
GCCTACGGCGTACAGCACCCGAACGGCCCTGCGCTTCGCGCATCGTTCCTGATTGACAAAAATGGTGTTGTGCGGCACCAAGTTGTAAATGACTTGCCGCTTGGTCGAAACATCGACGAAATGCTTCGCATGGTTGACGCGTTGAAGTTCTTCGAAGAGAACGGAGAAGTCTGCCCAGCAGGGTGGTCAAGTGGCGATGACGCCATGAAGCCTTCCGCCGCTGGTGTTGCAGATTACCTCTCTTCTAACGCAGAGACGCTGTAGGGCAACGGGGCTATAGGCCCCATGCCGGGGTATGGGTCGAACCGACAGTCCCTGGTGCAGTGATCGCCCTATGACTCCACTGCGGCCCTGCTGCGTTCTTCCTTGATCTTCATCTTGATGTGCCAGAAGTATTGCGCTTTGAATCGAGCAATGCTAAAGCCAGCTTTCCCATCAAGGAAGCCACGCTTCAAGATCAATGAGACGAGATAGTACGCGAGCGGAAACCACCAATTTTCAATCTTGCCGTACTTAGATCGTTGCCGTGGTGTAAGGGCCTGCCACACTGGGCCGCCCTTCGGACCCATTGCGAGATAGCGTTTGGCTTCCCAGGACGAGTACTCGTTGTGTTTCGCGATGTACGACTCGAGTCCTCGCCGATCGTCGTGGTCAATTGGCGAGTGAATGGTTCCAATCTCTCCATCAAGCAAGGGGTGCTCATGGATTTCCATATCGAGGTGGCTCCATCGATCCTCGTCAATCTTCTCATACCGCCCCGAGTCTGGGCGAAACAAGGCTAGTTTGGCAAAGGGGTCGCCATGCCGAAGAAACTGGCCCATGAACCAATTGTGAAATGTGAGCCAGTAGCCAACACATTGTCCTGAGCGCACTTTGGTGTCGACTTCAGTGCAGAAGTCGTCTGTGATGATCTCGTCCGCGTCGAGGAAGAGCACCCACTCGGTGCTCAGCGTGTGGTTGTTAAGAAACCAGTTTCGCTTCTTTGGGAACTGTCCGTTCCATTTGAACTGCACCACTTCAGCGCCATGTGATTCGGCGACTTCGGGTGTGGCGTCCTCGCTTCCAGAGTCGACGACATACACTTTCTCGAATCGCTCAAGTCGCTTCAGGCAGCGGGGCAGATTGCGGGCTTCATTCTTGACTGGAACAACAACAGTGACGGGAATGGAATCGCTCATGTGAGCCACATGGTACAAAAAGACGACGGGCTTCCGACCGAGGAGTGCGTCGGAAGCCCGTCAAGGGCACGCGGTCATATGGCCTCGATATTGAGGGTGTTGGATCAGGGCGCGATCAGGCCTTCGTAGATCACATTAAGGAGCGTCTCGTTGCGATCGCCCGTGATCTCCCAGAACATCACGCCACCGAGATTGAGATCCTGTACATAGTCGATCTTGTATTGCATGGACTCTGCATCGTCATAGGACACGAAGTGTCCGCCATGTTGCGAAACGCTATAGAGCCATGGAACCTTGGCCTGATCATCCCAATGACGTGTATAGAGACCACTCGCAAGCATTTCTTCGATCTCAAAGAAGTCGTTGACACCAGTAACGCCGCTTGACCAGTCGTCCCATGTACCAGGTGGTACGGATGATCCTGATTGGAACAGGCCGTTGTTTGTGTTTCCGACACCTCCCCAGGCTCGGCCGTAGAACGGTACGCCCATGACCAATTTGTCAGGTTCCACACCTGCATCAAGCCACGGCTGCACGGAGCCTGCTCCGTTGTAGTGCAAGCGAACATCATCGTTGGCTGATGGGTTGTCTGGGTTGGCATAGAGCGCAGAGTGATGGCCAGCAATGGAAAGATCCCACGCGCCCATGAAGTCATAGGACATCGTGTTGACCCAATCACATTGCTCGGCGATACCAGCGAGGTCATAGTTGAGTAGTTTGTCAACACCACCTGCAGATGCAATGGTCAAGAGGTACTCACGGCCATCCGCCTCGCTCGCGGCGTCGAGTTGTACCCGCAATTCTTCGAGTAGAAGCGTGTAGTTGCCACGATCCTCTGGTCGGTAGGTGTTGCCGCTCAAGCCGCAGCACACCGGGTATTCCCAGTCGATATCAACACCATCAAAGTTGTAGGTTCGAATAAACTCAACACAGGACTCTGCAAAGAGATTTCGAGACGATTCGGTGAGCGCGACATCACTGAACTTGCCAGACCATGTCCAGCCGCCGACAGAAATGAGTGTCTTGAGGTGAGGGTGCTCTGCTTTGAGTACGTTGTTGATTTGGTTGTAGGTACCACGATATGGCTGGTCCCAACTGTCACCCGGATACAACTTGTCGATTGCGGCATACGGATCGCCAATGGCAATTCGGCCGTCGTCTCCAATATTGGCAAACGCGTAGTTGAGGTGAGTAATCTTGTCGACTGGAATGTCTGATGGCTGGTAGTCACGACCATAGATGCCCCATTCGATGTAGTACGCAACAATGCGACCATCTACATCGATGTCACCGCCGCCATCAGGGCATGGTCCGAAGACCCCAATCATGGTCAGGAGGTCATCGGCGTCGACTTGAGCATTGGCATCGAAGTCTGCAGCGCAGTCCTCTGGATTCGAGCAGGGCCCCCACGCGGTCAGGAGGGCCAGTATGTCATTGATGTCTACGTCGCCATCAGCATTGAGGTCTTGAACGCATGGTGGGGTTGACGTATCGCCATTTCCATCTGATCCTCCTCCAGCACCCGGGATCATTGTCAGCGAGACAGGAAGTCCATTGAGCCTGAGATCCGGGAACGACGGTGGCCATGATCCAGCAGCAGTAAAGCCAATGGAGTGGGATTCGCCCGGGGCGATTGTCCCATTCCACGATTCGTTTATGACTGTCGTGGTGCCGCCATCAACGGTTCGAACACCATTCCAAAGGCTCTCGATGGACGGTCCATCGGACCATTGGAGCAACCATCCGTCCAAGGCAGGGCTGCTTGCGGGGTTCTCAATGGAGATAGAGGCGTTGTAACCGCTTTCCCAGGCAGAAGACTGCTCGACGACAAGGGAGGGGTTCGCGATCGCAGCTGTCGAAACGGCGAGCGTGGATATTAGGGGCATGAGTGAATACATCATTGTGAGAGGGTTCCATATCCGGT
>JABGOW010000446.1 GCA_018645275.1 Verrucomicrobiota bacterium | reverse complement strand
CGGTCAGCATGGAAATACTCAAGTGCCTTCCGTGTGCGTTGCTTGTAGTTGGTCGCGGCCAGGATCTTCAAATAGGCTGCCAGCGTCAGCGTCTGCGTCACATCGCGCCCCTCGGGTGACTGCGCAACCACGGAAAAGACACGATAGCTATCGCTCTCCGTTACCGGTGGCAGCACAATCTTGAACTTCCACTCTGCCGTAAACTCCGGAATCACCTCACGCACCGCTTCAATGCGCGTCTCATAACAACCGAAACTCTCGAGGATAGGCGTCAGATTGACGGTGGCTGACTCGATGCCAAGATGCTGTATCAGCGTGTCACTCAGCCCCGGCGTCGCGGTGGAGGATTCCTGCTCCGGCAATGACAGCCCAAACACACGTTTCGGACCCAGCGCCTTGACACAGAGCGCCCCAACGACACTGCTATCAATCCCGCCGGAGAGGGCCACAATCGCGCCACGTCGCTTGAAACGACGGGCGGCAGCCCGAATGGCCTTTACGATGCGCTCTGTTTCAGCAGCAGCGTCGAGAATCAGTGAGTCTTTTGAAAATGAATCGGTCACGATGCGTCTCCTTGATCAACCAGGTCTTTTCTTCGAATCTTGCCAGAATCTGTTTTGGGCAGGCTCTCCCGAAACTCAACGATCTTGGGAATCATAAAATCCTCAAGCTCCTGCGAGCATGCCTTCAAGACATCACGCCGCTCAAGCGCAGCCCCCTCCTTCAACACGAGGGCAGCTTTGACGACCTCCCCCAGCACGTCATCGGGAACCCCCACCACGGCAGCTTCCGCGACTGCATCAAGCCGGTAGAGGACCTCTTCCACCTCCTTGGGAGCAACCTTCTCGCCGCGTGTCTTGATAATGTCATCCTGCCGGCTGACGAAATAGAGATAGCCCTCTTCATCCGTTCTAAAAAGGTCTCCTGTCATCAGGACGGTCGATCCAGGAACGTCGCCCGGACGCAGCTTCGCCGCGGTCTCCTCTGGCATATTCCAGTATCCCAACATGAGTTGCGAGCCACGCACAACCAGCTCGCCTGGGACTTCCGGAGCCGCACGATTGCCATCCGCATCAACAACGTAGACTTCCTGATTGGGAATCCCCATGCCGACTGAACGCGCACGAACGTGCGCCTGTGACGGCGGAAGATAGGACGCGCGAATGCACTCAGTCTGCCCGTACATGTTGAACAGCTTCACATGGGGAAGTCGCTCGCGCAGTGCATCGAGATGCGCTTCTGGAAGCGGAGCCCCTGCATTAGTCATGTAGCGCAGCTTCGAGAAATCAAACTGCGAAAGGTCTGTCTGCAAAAAGAGGGCCGCAATCGTCGGGACAAAGGGAATGCCCGTGGCCCCTTCGGCCACCGCATGCGCCAGGACCTCAGCGGGGTACATCATCGAATTCTCAAGAACAAGCGTAGCGCCAACACGGAATGCGGTAAACACCTGTCCCAATCCGTAGACAAAGGCGAGCGGCAACACGCTGAGAATGACGTCATCAGCGGTATTCTCCAGATACATCGTGATGGAGGTAAATGCAGACACCAGACTTGCGTGAGTATGCATGACCCCCTTCGGCTGCCCGGTCGAGCCAGAGGTGTAGATCAGAGCGGCTAAGTCTACGTCGATAACACGGGGAAGCTCTGCCGGAGCCTCACTTGATGCCGCGTCGGCAAAGTCAATTGCGAGCCACGACTCGGGGAGCTCCGGGGTACCGCCAACTCCGATGACACCATGGAGCTCCGGCAACTCGGCTGCAGACTGCTTGACCAAGTTAGCACGACGGCGGTCAGTGACGACGAAACGTGATCCCGAATGACTGAGCAGATGACATAGTTTGCGCGCACGGGTGGTGGGGTTGATAGGCAAGAATGCGCCACCAGCCTTCAGCACGGCAAAGAAGGCAACAACCGTCTCAGGTCGATTGTCCAGAAAGACGCCGACACGGTCACCCCGCTTGAGGCCGGAACCGACGAGGCAACCCGCGAGGGCACTGCTCTGAGCTTCAACCTCCGCATACGTGAGCCGACGATCCCCAACGATAATGGCAACGTGATCCGGATCGCGTGCCGCGCTTTCTGAAAGGAACTCATGCAAGAGCATATTGTTTCTCCGGCGGTCTCTCCAACCGCCACGGTTGGGCTCCGTCGCCGCGGACTAGGCCGCGAGCTTCCGAGCAACGAATTGGGCAATTTTCTCAATGCTGTCCAAGTTGTCGGGAACAAACTCATTCCCTTCCACTTGGACTCCGAACTCCGTCTCAAGAAAGGCAACCAGTTCAAGCACTCCAGTCGAATCCACGATGCCCTCATCCCGAAACGAGGTCGACTCCGTGAGTCCGGTATCATCACCAAAAAGGAAATTCTCAACAACGAAATCCCGAACCTTCTCTATCTCCGCTCCCATGACCCATCCTTTCGTGCGCCCGCACAGCAAAACCGAATTCCAAAAGCGGCGCGTTTGTGGCAACTTTTTACCAGACCGTGCGGCACCAAGCAAGCTGTACCGCACCCATTCTGCGGCGGGTTGCCCAAACCGAGATTCCTCGGCACCGAAGCAAGTTCGGCGTACAAGCACTTCGCTCGGAATGACAGATCCAGAATGATCGAATTGCCTGGCCCTCTGTCATGCTGGGCTTGCCGACTTGTCCTGCGAAGCTGCCTCAGCGAAGAAGGAAGCATCTCGGCGGCGTATCCGCCGTAGCCCAACGGGCGAGGGAGAAAGGCGTGTTTTCGGTTTGGGCAACACGCCGTTGACACTTGACCATCAGCCACCCGCTGATATGCTCCAGCCCCTACGTGAAGAACAACCCCAGAAGCACTAAGTCATTCAGGCCACCATCAAAGCGCCACCAGCCACGCGGGATGGCGATTCTCTATGAGGATCGCGACATTGCGGTCATCAACAAGGCCTGCGGTCTTCTGACAGTCAGCAGCGAAACCGTCCGGGATAACACGGCCTACTATCTGCTCACGGACTACGTCCGCAAGGGAAACCCAAAATCGCGAAACCGCATCTTTGTTGTGCATCGCCTCGATCGGGAGACTTCGGGGATTATCGTCTTTGCCAAGCATGAGGAGGCAAAGCGCTATCTTCAGGACAATTGGCAGCAGTTCACAAAGACCTACTTCGCTTTGGTTGAGGGCACACCACGCAAACCGGAAGGGATCATCACCTCATATCTGGCGGAAAGCGGAGCCCACAAGATGTACTCCGTGAGCGACCCTAAACGTGGGAAGCTGGCAAAGACCGGCTACAAGGTAGTCAAGCAGTCACGAGGGTTGAGCTTGTTGGAGGTCAATCTCCTCACGGGCCGCAAGAATCAGATTCGCGTCCATTTTGCCGAAGACGGATGCCCCGTGGTTGGCGACCGGAAGTATGGGAACAAGCGTATCGGTTCCAAACGCCTTCTGTTGCACGCGGCATCGCTGACGATCGTACATCCACACACCCATGAGAGCATGACCTTCACAGCGCCACTGCCCTCCTACTTCTCCGTCAGGTGAGATTCCCCCAGTTTCGGTTCATCACGGAAGTGTGTAGCTACTTCATTGCTGCAGGTATGTGGGTTCGCATTCGGCTTCTCAACGTCTTGTCTTGGTCGCGTATACGGCGCCCATTGTGGCTCCCCTTCAGGGAGCAATGCTCTAGGGGGGGCAACAATCCCAGCCATCCTGGCTGGGCTGACATGTTGATCCCCTTTGGGGATGTGGTCTCGGCTCCCCGAAGGGGAGTAACACGCCAGCCGGGGGTGCAACCCCCGGTGTGTTGCGTCAAAAAGGATGAATTGCTCCCTGAAGGGGAGCCACAATGGGTGAGGCAGGTACACAATTCCGTGAAGAGCCCTTTTCTCGGTTCATCACGGATTTACCAGGAGATCCTTCGCAAGCTCAGGATGACAGTTTCCGAAGCCTCTATGTCATGTCGAGCTTGTCGAGGCATCTCTACCATGTGCTTCACTCAGCGCGCTTTACATCATGCTATTCCCGTATTACGATCCCGCTTCACGTGTTAGCGATAAGAAGGGTTTCAGTGTATGAACGTTGTCCTCCTCAAGCCCCCGAAGTTCCTGCAGGTCTGGGCAGGGGTACCCGATGTCTTCAACGATCCGGCTGCCCATATCTATCCTCCTATGGGCATCATGCAGCTCTCGGCCTATCTCAAAGCAAAGACGGACCATGACGTCACACTGGTCGATGCCGTTCCGTTTCTCTGGTCCTACGAGGAAACCACGCAGCGCGTTCTGGAACACAAACCTGATGTCGTCGGACTGACCATCACAAGCCATTCCATTCGCTGTGCCGCCACAATGGCTCGCCAACTCAAAGCAGCTTCCCCGGGAATCACCATCGTCCTCGGCGGGTCACACGTCTCTGCATTCCCCGAGCTTGCCCTCGCCGTGGAGGCCTTCGACTTCGCTATACAGGGCGACGGCGAGATGCCGATGGAACAGCTCCTCGACCGCCTGGAGCGTAAGGAGGAACCTACCGACATCAAGGGCATCATCTGGCGCAAAGACGGCAACGTTGTCGACAACGGACCGGCAGAGCCCTATGAGGATCTAGACGCGCTTCCGCTCCCCGATCGAGAGAACCTGCCCACCGAGCGGTACTACACGCCATCGAATGCCTACCGTGTCGCGTCAACCATTATGGGAAGTCGCGGTTGCCCGAACCGATGCGTCTTCTGCAATGTGCCCCACCGCTTCCGCGCGCGTTCTCCGGAACACATCGTAGATGAAATGGAGGAATGCAAGGAACGCTACGGCATCCAGGAAATCCACTTCATCGACGATATCTTCAACATCACGACTAAGCGCGTCATCGAAATCTCAGAAGAAATTCTGCGGCGTGGCGTCAAAATGCGCTGGGGATTCAAGGCAAGCTGCAAGCAAGTCTCACCCGAGATGCTGGAAATCGCCAAACGGGCTGGCTGTTTCCGTATTCACTACGGTGTTGAAACCCACAGCCAGGAGGGGCTCGAGGCACTCAACAAGGGCATCACCATTGAACGCATTCACGAAGTGTTCCGCATGACCCGTGAAGCGGGGCTCGTCGCAATCGCCTACATGATGGTGGGATGCCCCCATGAGAAAACACCTGAGGAAGTTCAACGCATCATCCCATTCATTCGAAAACTCAACCCGGACTATGTGGTCTACTCGCTCTTCACCCCCTACCCCGACACCGAGATCTTCAAGGAAGGGGCACGGCGAGGGCTCTGGGATGCGGATGTGTGGGAGAAGTTTATATGCGATCCCAAGCCTGGGACCAAGCTGCCCACCATGTGGACCGAACACATGGATGCAGACACGCTATTGACGCTCTTCAAACGGACGAACCGAGCGTTCTACTTCAGCCCTAAGGTGTTGATCCGGACACTGCTTAACCTCCGAAGCCCAGCTCATTTGGCGCGCGTTATCCGGGGCGGAATCAGCGTGCTGAAGCTCCAACTGCTCAGCACCTCGTCTCGCCGTATATAGCGCCCACGGCGGCTACTGAGATGGAGCCCTGTCGGGAGGGACGGGAGCGGAATGGACAGGCGGCACAATCAGTTCAGCGCTGCCCTTCACGCCCCACGCACGCGTTGCATACGAAAGCGGCGCCACCTCGGGGGCTGAACCGAGGCGGCTTCTTACCGTACGGTCAGGCTCCTTGCAGTTCCTCGCCACCCAATGCCAGCGGACAGTACCTCCTGCTTCTGAGATGCCGGCATCTGCTTCAGCTCGTACCTCGTATCGCTCGTCGCAAGTCAACAGGACGTTGGCCTTCCAGGCAATAGCATTCGTCGCTTCAGCACACATCTGACGAAAGAGTACCATGGCACTCAGGGGGTCACGGGAGTCAAAGGGCTCATCCACTCCCATTTCCCACTCCTCCAATCGAGGCTTTCCACGCCCCTTAACCTTGTGCAGATGAATCTTGCCTCCGATGTGGTCCCACAGAACAACGTGTCGGCAGCGCCCCCCGGTGGGGCGACGCATAGAGACGCGATACTCGTACGGAAACAGACCGTCAGCGTCGATATAGGCATCCTCGTCTTGGTAGCGCCCGGCGACGGCTATGCGTTGCCGGAGGTGATAGCACGGAACCCCATGCCTCCGCGCGGTCGTGACCGATTGCTGCATCGTTCCCGATGGCAGGGGAAGTATGCCCCACTTTGCACGAACCCGATACTGAAAGACCTCAATCGGCATCTGAAGGGCCTCGGCATCCCCGCCATACAGGGCATCGAGGAGAGATAGCGTCCTGATCGCTTCCTCTGGACCACGCGGCATGAACTCCTGTGGGGCGTCCACCTCGAGCTTTTCAGGAGAGGGAACTGGCGTACGCACGATATGCGACTGAACTGGCCAAGCGGAATCCTCGGCAAGCGCGATGAAGGCGGGCGTAGGATTCGTCGAGTCAATGGCACGCAGTAGTCGCGCAGCAATCTGACGAATACGCCAGTTGGGATCCGTGTAACACGCATCCACAACCGCAAGCACATGCTGATCCTCGACCGCCGAATCACTGGCGGGGGCATGCCCCTCTAACGCTGCCAACAGCTTCTCAAGGAATGCCGTCGCAAGAACTTCCCGTGCCAGACTGCTCTCGGCAACCAGATCCGGCTGCAACAGCAGCCCGGACAGCGTGACCGTATCCGCAACGCACCCCAAAATGGCAGCCAACTTGGCACGCCGTAGAGGTGATCCCTCCCGCAGCTCGCGCGTGAGCAGTCTCACGGAGCCCTCTGCATTCCGGACTCTCTCAATGGCACGCACGCGGCGCTTCTGATTGACCGCAGATAAGGCAACTCCAACATCAGAGGCAAGACGCGTGATGGGTTCTGCAGGTGCCGAGGCGAGCACAAGCGCACAGAGCGCAGTAATGAGACCGTAGCGCAGCCTACTCATGGAGAGACGCTATCCTCAACCAGTCCGGCAGCAAGCTGCATCCTGGAGGCCTGCAGCGCTTCACAGAGTTTCGCTTCAGCCGCATAGCAGTCACGATTCGCCGAGGCAACATCTGCCTCGTGCGCTCGCCATGCCAGCTCCGCTTCCTCGAGCTCCACGCTGGACAGCTGCGAATTGGAGAACCGCGCCTTGGCCTCCCTGAGTGCCCGCGCAGGCTTCGGGTCCAACCGTACGCGTTGAAACGCATGGACGGCCGCGCGCAACTGTGAGAATGCATCTGTAACCGTACCGGGGATTTCAGTCTTTATGAGCTCGATCTCTGCGTCGACTGCATCGCGCCGGGCCTCAGCCTCCGCCACCCGAGCCCGCGTTTCCCCGGCATCCCATATCGGGACACTGAGCGCGAAGAGCGCAAACACGCCGCGTGGATCGTCGTCAAACTCAGTGTCGGAATGGCCATCATCATACCCAACTCCCATCCGAGCCCGTGGCCAGCGGCCATATCGAGCAAGTCGAACCACTTCAGACATCATCGCGGCCTGCTCTTTCGCCGCAGCCAAGTCAGACCGATGCCGTTGCCACCACGAAAGGCAGCGCGCCAGACTGATATCGGGGAATGCATACGCCGGAAGTTCCTCCAACTCGAGCTTCCCCGTTTCCATACCGCAAAGCGAGTGAAGTTGCTGTACGCAGGCTTCATAGAGGGCCTCGGCATCCGCTGCGGCCTCCACTGCTTGCTGAGCGGCAAGTGCTGAGGCGGCCTGCTTGTCCAGCAGCGCTTCGTCATCATTCAGCTCCATAGCTTCCCAGGCAGAACTTGCCGTTCGTAGCGCATTCAGACGGCCTCTGGACAGCCTCACCGTGTGCTGTGCAGCCAAGGCACTGAGAAAAGCAAGTTGTGCCTTCACGGCATACTGCTCGCGTGCCCGCAGAGCACGCTGCCCCGCCTGGCTGATGCGCCCCTTGGCAATCTTCTTTCGCGTGATATTCTGCGGGATCTCCAGCAAACGGTCACCAATATCAATGCCCAGGTCGAAATCAGTCCCGCTCCCCCCATCCACGAATGTTCGAACCTGAGGTGCCAGGTGCAACTGGGGTTTCGCACCCGATCGGGCGAGCTCCAACTGTGCCTCCGCCAGCGCTACGCCGCTACCGAATTGCCCCGACGCCTCAGCATAGCGAACCGCCAGGTCGACATAGCCATCCAGCAAGAGTCGGATGGGTGCATTGGTTGCAGCGGGGGCACCACCATCCCCCGCCCCGGCCAACGCCTCGGCTGACGCGTTGCCGCGGACACATGGCGCTGCGGACAGAAGCGCAATCGCAGCCCCCAGCACACCGTACACTTGCAGCCTACTCATAGCGAAGAGCCTCCGTGGGTTCAAGCCGGGCAGCCACGATTGCCGGGAAGATCCCGGACAGCAAACCGATAACAACCGTACTACCAAGCGATAGGACAAAAAACTCAGGACAGAAGATCGGTTTCCAGGAGGAAATCTCCGCTACAGAGCTGGCAACAAAACCGGTTGCATCCGCCGCCAACACCACACCAAGCAGGATTCCCAATCCACCTCCAAGCAGACAGGTGAGTACCGATTCAGCAAGGAAGTACGACAGTATATCCAAGTCGGTTGCCCCCACGGCCTTCCATACGCCGATCTCGTGAGTACGCTCCCGAACAGAAACCAGCATGATATTCATGATCCCGATGCCACTGACCAGGAGCGAGAATGCCGCCACGCAGATCGTGAGAATCTTGAACGTACGCAGCGTCTCGTCATGCTGCTCAGCCAGGTCATCCTGCGAGAACACGCTGAAGTCCTCCTCCATGCGTCCGGGAAGACAGGCCATCACCTCTCCGAGGAGTTCGTGACGGATGATAGAGGCCGCCTCCTTGTCCCTGGCCTGAAAGAGAAGGGCATTCACGACCTCAACACCCGTGCGCTCATGCATGGCTGTGATCGGCACAATGATGAGCCGATCATAGTTAAAACGCATCATGGTTCCCTTGCGTTCAAGAATCCCGATGACACGCCAGCGGCTGCCTAACATGGAGATATAGCGCCCAACAGCGTGCCCCTCACCGAGCAACCGCTTGGCCATGTCCACCCCCAACACGCACACCTTTTCAGATCGGTCTACATCCATGGGTAGCAGATACCGGCCCTCGCGAACCCGCAGGTCGCGGACAATGGCACCGTGCGGCGTGCCCCCCTCAACGCGGGCACCGAAAGGTCGCGCACCAACCTGTCCCACTTGTGCCCACTGCATGGTGATCGGTTCCACCAGAGTCGCGTTCAAGAACCGTTTGCGCAGGTGCTTCACGTCGCCGAGGCGAAGAACGCCAGAGACAACGGCCGCGCTGCCCGCATCTAAACCGCTCAGCATGCCATCCTCATGCATTCGGTTCTTCGCATCAATCTTCTCGCTGGGCGTCCCGTAGCCCTGTCCCGCAGTCAATACCGATTCAGTCTGAAGCGACTTGAGCTGATCTTCGTACTCTCTCGGGATGTCCGGCCGAAAACGGTCCTCCAACACAACCAGGTTGACCCCCAGCTTCTCCAGGTGGGCTCGCAACTGCTCACGCCCTCCCTCCACTACCGCAAGACTGGAAATCACCGCAGCCGTTCCGATAACCACGCCAAGAATAGAAAGCAGCCGCCGCACCCTACTGGTCTGCAGGTCTCTAAACAGTGCTCCCGTTGTGTATACCCAATCCATATGAAACCATCTACCCGTTTGCCTCAGACGGAACAACACCGCCATCCGCCATACTCACGATGCGCCCCGCCCGGCGCGCAACGGTCAAGTCATGCGTTGCCATAACAATCGACGTGCCATACTCACCCGCGAGCCGAATGATCAGTTCGAGGATCTCTTTGCCCGTGTGACTATCCAGATTGCCAGTGGGTTCATCCGCGATCAGAAGGCGGGGGCGGTTGACAAGCGCACGCGCAACGGCAACCCGCTGCTGCTCCCCTCCCGACAACTGCGATGGATAGTGATCGGCTCGGTCTGCAAGCCCAACGGCATCCAAGGCCTCCATGGCCGTCCGCTTTCGAGTGCCTCGCGTCTGCGAACGAAACGTCAGCGGGAACATGACATTGCGCCAGGCGGTCTCCCGCGCGAGCAAATTGTACGACTGAAAAATGAAGCCAATCAACTCGCTGCGAAGGCCCGCCTGCTCGCGCCGCGAGACCGAGCGTGTATCACAGCCATCCAGACAATACGTTCCGGCCGTTGGCCACGTCAGCAGCCCAAGCACCGATAGCAGTGTTGTCTTCCCGCAACCGGAGGGACCCACCAACGCCACAAACTCACCCTTTTCCACAGACAGGTCGATTCCGCGGAGCGCCGGCACTTCGACACGCTCAGACATTCGGTAGACCTTCTCGATGGCAGAAAGCTCAACGTACATCTACCGCTCCATGACCACTTCATCGCCGGGCTCAAGCCCGGAAAGGACTTCAACGAAATCGCGATCCGAGATGCCAATCTCAACGGTGATGCGCTCAGAGCCGCTCTCGCACTTGCGCCGCACAGAGTAGCCCGCCTCCGAGCTGCGCAGGAACCGTGCGGGAATCGAGAGCGCAGCATCCTTCCTGGCGACGACAATGCGTACCTCTGCCGTCAAGCCCGGCTTGAGCAGGCCACGCGAATTGTCAACGATGACCTCAACACTGACGGTGGAAGCCTGGCCGTGAGAGTGCCCCACCTGGCTGATGGATGTGACCTTCCCCTCAAACACTTCATCCGGCACATGTTCCGCCTGCACCTCTGCACGCTGTCCGGTCTCAATAAGGGCAACGGCCGTTTCAAAGAAGTTTGCGATGATGCGTATCCTGCTTGTGTCGGCAACAATCATCAGCGGACCACGGCCAGGTTGAAAAACCAGCCCCTCCTCACCGAAATCACGACCGTAATCCTTGATCGCAGCATTGATGCCGAGAACGCGCCCCGTGAAGGGGGCTTTCCCAACGCACTCAACAAGACGCTTCTGCAACTGTGTGAGCTCACGCAGAGCCTCCTTCAGGTCGATTTCCAGATCCGCAACTTCCGTTGAAGCAATGCCGGCAGCGGAGCGTTCTACCCCGCGTTTCGCAAGGTCGAGTGCCAGCAACGCACCTTCCTTCGTCTGCAGGGCCCTATCAAGAGCAGCCTTCGAGGCCAAACCTCCCTCGCTCATCTGCTCACGGGTTCTCGCGGTGCGAACCGCATCCTCATAGCTTAGCTTCGCGTTGATCAGATCTATCTGAGCCTGCGCCGGGGCTTTCACCTCTGCATGATAACGAGCCGCCTCGATCTTCCGGGCAAGTGTATTCGTGCGCAGCTCGAGGACCGCAATCTGCTCCATGAGCGGCTCCGTATCGAACGTGAACAGCTCGTCTCCCGACTGAACCAGATCCCCCTCATTCACGTGCACACTTCGCAGCTTCAAGTCCCCCAGCGAGGGCACAAAACTGACGATTCGATAAGCCTGCAGCCGTCCATCCTCCCGACGCACATCGACGATAGCACGCGTCTCAGCACGGGCCGAGTCCAGACTGGCCTCCTTGACGACCTCTTCGCCACCACAGCCTGCCAGAACAAGGACCACTGGCAAGAAACAGAACACCCCACAGCTACGTGCATTAATCTTCATGGCGTCAGTCCTTTCTATTCCCTTCCCGCGGAACGACTCTGCGCTCCAAACTGTTGCACGTCAGCGCATTATCTGACAACCGTAAAATCGGTCCCAGCCCCAGCGCTCGCCAGAAGACGGGCCTGCATGAGTCCGTAATAGACAGCCGTCGCCAGCCGCGGTGCCACCCGATCCAAATCTCATACTCGAGACCGTTTTCGGGAATCCCGATCTCGTAGGTTTCCTCGAGCCGGAAGCCCGTTTGCCAGAGCCCCGTGGGTAGCGAACCGCAAGCGGGAACAAAAGCCTCTGCCCGAATGCTGCGTAGGCCTGTGCGAAGCTGAATGAAGAGTCGATAGTCCTTTGCTGGGGCCCGCTCCGCCTCCCACTCACAGCGTATGCAAACATGGTCACGCTCTCGCCAAGCCTTGAGCGAACGAAGCACAATCGCATCACCAAACCGGGCAAGCACCTCCGTCCCCCCTTCCCCCTCAGGAAGCCTGCTCCATCCCCGAACACTCGGATCCGCTCTCTGATACAGCGTAGCTTCGGACCCGTCGGGCAACGCATACCGTCCCAGAACGGCAAACACTTTGCCGGCAGGCGTTGCAAGCCACCGCTCTACGTCGGCACCGTATGGCACATAGAGCGAGGGCCCATTCGCCCCGGATTTTGTCACGAGGAACTCGGCCTCCGCCAGCTCCATCATCCAAGCATCCCCCCGCATCATCCATCCGGATTCTCGCCGTATCCGAACGCCCCGCTCAATTGCCGCCTGCACGAGGGCATCATGGCGAAAATGCCCAACAAAAGGCACAACGGCAATCCGAAGGACGGAATCGTCGTGCTTGGCCTCTATGGCATCGTCCAGGATATCCCCAACACGCCAGTCGCTCGCAAGCGGGGCCAGCTCTTCAGGATCAATCCCGCTCGGATCATAGTAGCCCGGAATCACGCCATTGAGGCAGAGCATCCTGAACCCCGCCATCAACAGGAGTATCAGGGCGGCAAGCCCCCGACGCAGCCGCCCCCGTTCTGCGTCCACCAGCGACGCGATCGGCAAGGCGATAAGGACGAGCAGCGGGATCATGAAGCGAACGCTCTTGCCGGGAAGGAGCGTCAGCACCCCATAGGCAATCAAGAGGCCGGCAATCGAGAATCGCATACCCCGCGAGCGTTTCCTGTACATACAGAGAATCCCCAGTGCCGCAAATGCAAGGGCAAGAACCGACACCATATTTCGAATGCCCCAGACGTAGAACATGAGATTGTCCAGGCTGAGAAATCTCGGCATCCCCGTATGCAAAGCCCACTCCACGTTGACCTCACGCTCGGCAAAATACCGGATAACTCCCGGGGCATTCACCAGGTACCATGGAGCTGACACGCAAGCGGCAAGCACCCCGGCCCATGCAATTCTACGCCACACGGCCACTTTGCGCATCCCGTCACACCAGAGGGCAACACCCAGGATCGCCACAAATACGGGGAAGCTGATACGAGTCAGGAAACCGGCCGCCATGGTCAGACCCACTACGACGATGGCACGTCTCGAAGTCCGTTCACGAAGGACAAGCATACCCCAACAGGTTGCTGCCACTAAAGCGGAGAGCGGAAGGTCCGGCTTGAATTCCTTTGTGAATGAATAGGCCGGATAGAGCGGTTCAACGACCGCGAAGTGGTGAAACGCAAGCACAAGTATGGCGGAGACGGCGGCGGCAAGCGGCGAGAGATACCGTAGTGAGATCTGATAGGCGGCCACCACCAGAAGCAACGCAAACGGAAGCAGGGACAACACCGCCACATCGACAGTGCAGCCGAAAGTAGCCAAGAAGGGCACCGTCCACGCCGAAAGAAGGGGTGAATGTCTGACGTGTTGACTTCCGCTGGGGTAGGCCTTCCCGAGTGAATCGCCCCGAAGTGCGTGACCGCTCTGGGCGATCCTCTCAAAATCACGCAACTCAACCGCCGGTCTCTCATCCGCAACGAGCCAGAACGTCTGTAGTCCCGCATAGAGCAGCAAGGCCCCGAGGAGAATCGCAGCGACACGAAACTGCGAGGTCTGCACAACCATAAGAGCCCTCCCGTCCATGCCTACTGACTGATCATTCTTCGAAACGCACCATACTGCCGAATCTTGAACATCGTCAGTTCACCGTGCAGTAGCATGTCGGCTGCAATCACAGCATTCTTCGCAAGATCAGCCGCCTGCGCCAGCACGCGTAATGGGGCTGGATGCGCCATGAGCCAGGGCATCTTCATCAGCCGCCGAATTGCTGCGCGCGGAATAAACGACTTGGCACTCAGGATCGCCAGGCAGATCCAGTACACATCCTCTGCGCTCCGCGGGTAGTCCAGACTGAGTCGAAACTGCTCAAACGATTTCGTCGCCTGACCCTCGATATCATCGGGTGTAATCAGCCCCTGTTCGAGCAGGTCGCGGGCAAGCCCGGTCTTTGGAAACACGGTCAGCGAGTAGAGGTATACTTTGAAAGGGCGGTCAAGCGTGAGGAGAAGCTCGATCATGCGGCGTTTGTCATCGCGCTTTGCTAACGGGTTGTCGAAAATTAGATCATAGACAACGGGAACACCGATTTCATGCGTGAGTCTTGAGAACTCGTGAATCTTGCTGCCGGTCGAGGTGCGTTTGTATACGGTACTGACCTCATCATCCGAGCCGGATTGGATGCCCGTTTGCACTTTGCACAGGCCGGCAGATTTCAGATGCCTGAGGTCATCCGCACTCAACTCCCCGGGATAGGTCAGCAGCTCAAAAGGAAGGCCAATGCGTTCCGCATACGCTTCACTGAACCGTTGAATCCAGTCCCCGGGAAACGCAAACACATCGCCGTCAAACTTGATGCGCCGGATACGCGGCAGCAGCTGCCGCGCTGTCTCCAGCTCGGAGATCACACTTTCAACACTGCGGACCCGATAGTACTTCCCCTTCCCTTCGTAGATCTTGCGAAGAATGCTGTTGTTGCAGTACGAACAGGCATAGGGACAACCGCGCGTGGGATAGATCCGATACTCCGCCGTCTCGGATATGGGGTCCACGTGCCGCAACTGATCATCCTCAATGAACACCGTCTCTGACATGCCGTACTCCGGCATGGGCAGTGCGTCAACATCCTGAATCAGCGGTCGCGGATCGTGCTTATGGACGTCTCCTCCGGAGCGGATCCAGAGATTGGGGATCTCAAGGGCCGTGTCACCACTGCTCAGGGCGCGACAGAGATCCAGAACCGGCTGTTCCCCCTCCCCCACACAGACCATGTCGGCATGTTCAATGCACGCTTCGGGACATACAGTGGGATAGACTCCGCCCCAGAGAATGGGGCTATCCACGACCTGCTTGAGCTGCTGCGTTAACGCTGTGACCACTTTGAAATACGGCGCGCCAAAACCAATGCCAATCAGTAGCGGATTCAAACGCTGCGCCAATTCAAGCAGCAACGCCTGTTCCTTCTCGGTAGGCGGCGAAATCTGATTGTTGATCCAGCGCTTCATGAGCACCAGAACGGGCCGAAAGCCGGCAGACCTCAGTACGGCTGCAATGTAGCGCACACCGCGATTCTCGATCCCATAGGGGGAAATCAGCATCACGGGACGATCCGGATCCGCTGTACTCATACTCCTCTTCCTTTCAACATCGCCAAAGCTGCGGCCGCCTTGTGTCGCAGCTCACTGAGACTGCCCAGCTGCTTCAGATTACGCCAGACAACCACAGGGCGCATGTAGAATTTGTGATAGCACAGCTTCAGAAGCTCCCCGAACTCCTCAGCGTCGAAGAACTCATCCCAGAAGCGCATTTTAAAGTCAGGAGTGGGATTCTTGACAAAGTCACTCCAAAGTCCGGGATCTACGAGGCCGCGAGCGACGGCCATGTCAAAGAGCTCTGTGTGCGGATAGATCGCTAGCACATTGAACATCGCGAAATCCGGGTTGATGCGAATGGCGAAGTCAATCGTTCGGAGAATGTCGACCCGCTCCTGCTCATGGGGACAGCCAATAATGAAATAGGTAACCGTCGAGATCCCCGCCTGACGCGTTAGCGCAAGTGCCTCGCGAGCCTGCTCGGTCGTAATCTGCTTGCGCAGCGCCTCCAGCCCCGCATCCGTTCCCGTCTCAATGCCATAGTGAATCCGCTCGCATCCCGCCTGGCGTGCAAGACGAAGACTGTCGGCGTCAATGGTGTCGACGCGTCCCCTGAAACTCCACCGAGCCTTCAACCCTCGCGCGAGAATCTCTTCAGAAACGGCACGAATTCGTCTCGGCTTAATGTTGAACGTATCGTCAATGAAATGCAGTTCCTCCGCCCCCTGCTCCAGGCAGGACTCCATCTCATCAACAATGCTCTTCGGACTCCGGAGCCGACACGTCCCGTGTGGGGTGCTACAGAAGATACAACGATACGGACAACCGCGGGTTGTCAGAATCGTCGTGAACGTTGATTTCTTTCCGAGCACATAGCAGTAGTCCGACGGATTGAGAAACTCCCGAGCGGGATATGGCAGAGCATCAAGATCCTGCAACAGCGGGGCAGGTGGATTCGCGCAAACCTCCTCATCCGTACGGTAGATCAGGCCCGCGACGTCGTCGTACCCGGCCCCGGCTTCAAACGCTTCCAGGAATTTTACGAATGCGACTTCGCCCTCTCCCCGCACGGCAAAATCAATACAGGGCAGTGCCAAAGCCTGCTCCGGAAAGGCTTCAACGTGTGGCCCACCCAGACAGATTGTAGTGTCCGGGGCAACGGTCTTGATCGTCTCAGCAGCACGCCGTACCTCGGCCAAATTGTGTGTGGTCCCCGTAATCCCAACAACATCGGGGGGACTTTCGCGGATACGATCCGCCAACTCCTCGTAGGGCATGTCACGTGCCGGCATATCTAACAGAACAAGATCGTGATCGGTATGGGCACGGAGAGAGCCTGCCACATAGAGAAGTCCGAGAGGTGGGAAACAGCCAACCTCCTTCGAAACAAAGCTTGGCAGCTCCGTCGAAATCATCCCCTCGGTACGCGGATTGATGAGCCAGACCTTCATAATTCCTTCCCGTCCCTTATCCTCTGACGGGGAGTTTGGTAGATAAGCCGGAATGCGTCAACACTGCTTCCCAGATCATGGACCGCATGCGTCAGTTCAGCCCAACAGGGGCGCATGCAGCCGGCACACTGCTTGCGCGTCGAAACCGCCGATTGCCGCACGGCTTTACTGGTGAGATGCCGAGCCAGGTCAGGGGTGTCATGCTGAGCCACCGGAGGAAAATGGTGGCAGATCGAGATGCCGCCTTGTGGACTGATCGAGAAGTACAGCGTGCCGGCATCGCAGCACCATCCATACCGCCCGGATCGAAGGAACTCCCGCGAATCTCTCAGAAAACGCCGCGTATTGGCAATCGGAGCGCCTTGCCGTTTCAGCTTCAAGAGCTGCGCATAAGCGTCGTCCAACTTCGCGTGATCCTGCGGCCTTACAGCCAACTCCGAATCTGCCGCAGCAAACCCGTCGCTCTCGGCTTCCGAGGGGGATAGCGAAATGGGAACGAATGAGCAGCAGAACCCCTCATCGGCAGCAAACGCCACCAGCGGGGCAAGTTCATCCAGATTCAGCCGTGATACACAGACATTCATAATCGGAACCGACGGTGGCGTCTGCAAGCGCTGCCGAAATCGGCGCATCGTGTCCACGATGTCATTCCAAACATCTTTGCCACCGTAGATATCCTGCTCCTTGGCCGGATCCAAACTATCAAGCGAGATGGAAACATGCCGAGCCCCGGCGGCGATCACAGCGTCAATCTGTTCATCCGACGGCCCTATGCCATTGGTCAGAATTCGGACCTCGCTTCCCCGCTCGTGGAACGCCGCCACGACATCCGGAAGATCACGCCGAACGAATGGTTCTCCGCCTCCCAGTGTCACCATGCGGACACCAGCCTCGACGAGTCCGTCGGCCATGGGCCGAATGGCGGCAGGCGCAAGCTCCTCAGCAGCATTGCCCTCTTTCCAGACAACACACATGCGACACTGCATGTTGCAGCGATGCGTGACGCCATAGTGCACATAGAGGGGGCGAACATACCCCAGCCGAGCACCAAGAACCGTTGTCGCTTGCCTGAGGATACTCATCCGATGCCCTCTCCTGCGGGGAGCTCCAACCGAAGTAGATCATTCTGCTTGTCGGCGAACAGGAAGGATCGGACAACCTGAAACTGCATACGCTCCAGAATTCGCTTAACGCCGGCGTTCTCGCTTTCGATGGTCACGTATACCCGAGGTGTGCCGCGAGAGGCATACTCAGCCAGCACAGCCTCAATCAGCTTCTCTGCGACTCCCTTGCCACGGCATTCGGGCGCAACCGTAATGAAGATCATCTCCGCCTCAATTCGTTCACCATCGACATGCCCGGGATAGCGACGCAGCTGCCCAACCAAGTGGCGGCAGGCTGGCCGAAGAAGCCCCACGGCGGCATAGCATGCGAGCGATATCCCATGCCTGAGCACGAGCCCCCGCAGAAAGCGCGTGCGGTCGGATGTGGCCGAGATCACCGCAACGGGGAGCCCATTCTCCTCCCACACGTAGGCAATCGCGGTCTTGGATCGCGCAAAGTGACTATAGAAACACTCAAGGAATCGAACGCCGAATGCCGCAAACACGGAGTTGGCCATGAGCGCCGCGTGCTGCCTGGCGGCCCACGGGATATCGTCTGGGCGGATTGGCCGAATCATGAAGCGCGACTTCCCGTATGTTTTCGGCGATCCACGACAAACATCCCGACCAAAAGTGACAGCGCACGGGTATACCGCTTCAGATCACTCACCTTTCTCAGCATTCGCAAGTGCCGCCAAACAACGATGGGACGGAAGTAGAAAGCGCGGTAGAACTTGCGATGCAACCGCTCCAATTCGGCGGTCGTCATTCCATTGGGAACGAAAACCGGCTCCCAAAAAGAGAAGTCCTCCAGAGAGTCTGTCACCAACTCACCATAGTCTTTGTACATATCCCACTGGGCGGCACCCCGGAGTGGCGTATTGATCTGGACCGTGATATCTGTCAACGCGAGCGACTTTGCGAGTTTGATGGACTTCTCTATCGAAGCGGCTGTCTCGCCAATATGCCCGACCATGAAGAAGGCCTTCGGGTGCAAGTTCAGTTTGTCGGCCACAGACACGACTCGCCTCACCTGTTCAAGACTAACTTCTTTGCGAATGAGTTTAAGGATATCTTCATCCCCCGCTTCAACGCCAATACGCACGCGCCAGCAACCCGCTTTCTTCATGCGTGCAAGAATCTCCTCATCCGCAATGTTTGCGCGAATCGTACACGTCCAATGGACCTTGACGTTGCGCCGAAAGATCTCATCGATAATCTTGCTCACCCGTTCTCGGCTGATCATGAATAGCGAGTCAACAAAAGCAATATCCTTGATCCCATAGGTGTCCACCAGTTCAGCCATCTCATCCACGATGCGCTCGGCGCTGAAACTGCGATACGTTGAACCAAATGTACCATGATCACAGAAGATGCACGGATAGGGGCAGCCCCGACTGCTGATGACAGCGGCCTTAGGAAGGTAGGGGCCATCGTTCGGCTGCGGGACATACTTGCTCAGGGGAAGCAAATGGCGGGCTGGCGGTGGCAATGCGTCGAGATCCTTGACGAGTGGCCGCGGCTCAGTCGAAACGAGCTCTTCGTCCCGGCGGAAAACAATGCCCTTCACCTCTGACAGATCATCACCGGAAGCGAGTGTACGCACCACCTCAAGGGCCGTAATCTCCCCCTCACCA
Source organism: Verrucomicrobiota bacterium (assembly GCA_018645275.1). GTDB lineage: Bacteria > Verrucomicrobiota > Kiritimatiellia > UBA8416 > UBA8416 > JABGOW01. The sequence continues at coordinate 5,338 of JABGOW010000446.1, read as the reverse complement.
ATGCAGCCGATGTCGAACACCTTCTGTTGCATGGCGTGGTCGCCATTTGAGGTCATGTGCGGCCCACCCAGCAACGTCGTAATCGCGGGAAGCGTCTCCTTGACGCGGCGCGCCAGCTCAACTGCATTCACGAAGAAATTCGATGTCGAGGTCATGCCGACGATTGATGGCGCCAATGCGCGAATTCGCTCTACCGTTTGCTCAAGCGTCAACTCTTCGACCGCCGCATCAATAACCTGAACGGCGATCCCTTCTCGTTCGAGATTCCCGGCAATGTAGGCAAGTCCCAGTGGGGGCGAGTTGAAGTAGAGGTTCTTGATGACCGGTCCAAGGTACCCCTCTCGCTGACCTTGGGTAATTGGCGGATTGATCAGTACAATAGATGCATGGGTATCACTCAAGAGAGCCCCTCCCTAAACCATAAACACATTGCATAGAACACCCGCCGTACGCCACCCCGTCGAACGAAGAAAAGCAGGTTGCGGATGAGTACTTGCGGTCGCATATAGAAACGAATGTACGCGCGACGCTTCATGCGACGCAGATCCTCGACAGAACACGCATCAGACTCAAAGAAAAGACAATCATCGGGCTCACGTCCAAACGTATGGTCTCGCCAGTAGTCCGCCCGGAGCGCGCCCTGCTCCACCGCACGATCGCACAGCGGCGTTCGGGGACTTGGGATGGTAATCGTATAGCTTGCCCAGTCCAGCCTCAAACTTCGGGAAAACCGCAGGGTCTCAGCAATCTCCGAAGGGGTTTCGCTGGGGTATCCCAACATGAAGTAGGCGTGCGTCTGAAACCCTAGCTCGCGGGCCACAGCCACGGCTTCCGCGATTTCGCCCGTCGTGATCTTCTTGTTCATGAGCGCCAGCACCCGATCAGTCCCCGACTCGATCCCCAGATGCAGCGCATAACATCCTGCTTCACGCATGGCCGAAAGCAATTCGCGATCAACCAGGTTGATCCGTGTTCTCGCATTCCAGCGAATGCTCAGCCCTCGCTCTTGAATGAGCTCACACACCCGCAGGGCGACCTGCCTCTTCACGCCAAACGTCTCATCGAACAGGACGACCTCTTTCGCCCCATATCGTGTGATCCAATGCTCAATCTCGTCAACGATACTCTCGGCACTGCGCGAGCGCAGCGTACTACCGCAGTAGATCTGAGAACAGAAGTCACAGCGATACGGGCAGCCCCGGGAGGTGATCATGCTGACGAATGGCTCCTCAACCATGACGCAGCGGTAGCGCTCCATCGGCAACAGCTCCAGCGCGGGGAACGGAATGTCGTCCAGATCCTCTATCCAGGGAATCGGCCCATTCTCCCGAATGGAAGCCCCGTCCCGAACAACGCAACCGGGGATATCCAGCAGGTTGCCTCCGCGGCCAAGCCGCTCGACAAGCTTCAGAAGCGTCGGCTCACCATCGCCAAGAACACCAAGGTCGAACGCGGAAGCGGCAAGCGTATCCTCAGGAAAAGCGGTTACCTGCGGCCCCCCAATCACCAACAGCGCGTCGGGGAACGCCTTCTTAACGCGCTCCGCCGCAAGTCGGGTCGACGGCCACGCCAGCGTCGTCGCACTGAACCCGATCAACGTGACGTCAGAGGGTATCCGTTCAAGCAGCTGATCGTGCCCGAGCCCGAGCACCTCGGCGTCAATGATGGTAACGTCGACGCCCTGCTTCTGGAGGACAGCCGCGAGGTAAGCCAAGCCCAGCGGAGGGTAGCAGCCAGTGACGTTGGTTTCGCCCTCACGCGTGCCTCCACATCTGGTCAGCACAACCTTCATTCAGAAAAGCCACCTCTCTCAGAATACCCAGAAACAGCGGCACTCAACAGGCTGTCCGCGAAGCCGATCATTGGTGAATGAGGTTGCCAGCATGTTCACATCCAGTCAAGGGGGGAATACGCGCGACTGCCCCGCTTGCTCCAGTAAAGGGAGAAGCCAATCGTGGACACACTTTGCAGCCAGTGCGTTTGCAGCGGCAGATGGGTGGGAATCCAACCTGTTGAGCTGCATTGCACCCCATTGCTCCCGGGGCACCTCGCGATATGCAGCCCGCAGATCAAGACATGGAACGCCCAACTCGCGACATTGCGCGAGCGTTCTGTCCATGAGAAACCCAAGCGGATACCCCTCGCCAAGATCAACGCCAAGATCCGGAAACAGGATCACCCCCAAGGCGACATCCTCATCTCGGCAAACCTCAACAAAGGCCTCCAAACACTCACGCGCGGCAATCGCAGCGGGCCCATCCTCATCTTCAAGTAGGGAACGCGTAAACGACCAGTAGCTCTCGCGCAGACGGAGGCAAAGTGCGATGCGCTCGAGCGTAATGCCCGCCAGCGACCAAATCGCTGAATGGCGCGTTAAGAAGCGGTCCGCGCCACGTGGCAGCAATCGAGGCAAGGAGGGATATGCAGCGCCCGCAGCATCTGCATCGTTGACAAACCACTGCAGCAGCACGAGATCGGGCCTGACGGGAAGCACACTCCCCTGTAAGGCAGCAACATGTTCAGGAAGGTTCGCGCCCTTGGTTCCGAAATTTAGAATCTCAAAACGGGGTTCTCTCTCATTGAGCTGCGCCTCAAGCAGGTGGCTCAGGCGTGCCTCCACGGGGAGCCCCTGCCCAAAGAGGAGAGAATCCCCCACCATGCAAATCCGGCTGATCGAGGGGGCTGGTGTCGCATCAAACTCCCGCTCGCGAAAACCAAGACGGTTGGTCTGGACAGCACCGCTCTGAGCCCAACGTGTCGAAAAGAAGCTGCTCTGAGCCGTGGTCGTGATCCCCCGCAGAACAAAGCGAACGCCCACTTCAAGCAAGAACAGCGTCGCCAACAGAAGACCGACTCGACCAAGCCACTGCTTCGCCGCAAACCTGCTGCCCCTGCCACCGCTCATACGTCTGCTCGCGCTTTAGCCAGGTCGAACACAATGCAATTCTGGTCCCGCGAGAGCACAGGAACCCCCCTTGCCTCCAGGGCCCTGCCAAGAGCATCGCCGCGTTCATCGAGCCCCCTATGCCAGACGAGGAACCGAACTCCAATCTCATGCAAAGCCACAAGCTGCTCTTCGCACAAATCACGCACGACCCAATGCCATGCATCCGACCCCTCGGCAGGGGAGAGGATCTGCTCGACCTCTTCGGATCCAAGGCGATTGATCCCAACGGGGACGGGGCGGCGATGCACGGTCTGAAAATAGAGATACTGCCCCGTCGTCCCGACACTCAGCGGCAGATCAAGCACCGCCCCCTCCCCCGGCTGCCCGGCGATGTCATGGTATATGCCAGGAATCCGTGCATCGGCAACCGGCATCGGCCAGGACAAGGCCGCAAGGTGCTCCGCAACCACTAGCACACCAGCAAACGCCACGAGGAATAGGCGAAGCCTTGAGGGGCGGTCCCCGAGGAAAGCCGACAACCCTACTGCCGCAAGCACCGACAGCGCCAGGGATGTCACAACTATGAAGCGGAACGGAAACTCAAAGTAGTGAAACAGGGGCACCCACTTCATTGCCAGGTAGTAGGGCAGCTTCAGAAGCGGCTCTCCATCAACCCACAGAACAGGCCCGAGCGAGAGCAAGGCAAACACGGCCGCCAAAAGCCACCAGCAGAGCGACCGTGAGACCCACTCCGTTCGCCATCCACGAACCAGCCCCACTACCGCCAGCAGCAACAGGCCAAACCCCAAATAACTGGGATGGGCGTAGCCATCAGACATGCGCTTCAAGCCCATATCAAAGAAGCCTCTCAGCGTGGAAGCATAGAACTCATGCTCGCAGGCTTGGGAGACAAAGGTCGCTTTGCCACCCAGATTCTGAGCATCGGGATGCTCAAGTGTGGAACGAATGAGCAGGCCAAGGGGTACGACAGCCACGGTAGCAACCACAAGCAACAGCCCCGCAAATCCAAGCATGCGGCCACGCTCACCTCGCTCGCCCCTCACAAGAGAGAGTCCCACGAAGAGAAGCGTCGCCATGAAGCAGAACGCCCCGTAGTACCAACACATAAGCGTCACCAACCCGAGGACAGCACCCGCGACGATTGGATACCACTTCAGCGAGCCATGTTGGCGGAGCAATATCCAAAGATAGAATGCAATCCATCCTGCATTTCCACCTGCGGTCGTGCCATTGTGCAACGGTGACATCACCGCAGGGGCGGAGGCAAAGGCCATTCCGGCGATGAATGCACACCGCCGATCCCGGACGACAAGCAAAGCAAGCTGATAGGCTGCCCACGCTGCGAAAACGAGCTGCCAAATGGAAAGTAGGTTGAAGGCACGAATCAGACCAAGCGTCGCCTGAAACGGGACCGAGATGAGCTCATTGACGAGATTCACGGGAAACAGAAACAGCCCCTGCGGAAAGTAGGCGAGCTCACGAACGAAAGGACATCCCCCCCCCTCTACGAGCAGCGCTTGGCGCATCCCATCCATGGTCCATAGGTGATCCCACACATCCACGCCCGACGAGCCAATCACGTGCGATCCGAAGGAAGCCGCCAGCGGCCACGTCAGCACGAGTGCCAACAACACATAGCCAAGAACAACCAAGCCCTCCCTTGGCAGAGAAACGCTCACCACCTCGGATTGCTCTCCATTTTTCCCCATGGCGAATCTGCCTAACCGATCGAAGCCCATCACGAACGCTCCTACACGCATGCACTGAACCGCGTCAGCATGCACTCCCACGATTGTGTACCTGCAGCAGGATACCCTCAAAAAGCAGTCGCTTGCAACATACGCTTCCAAGCAAACGGGCTACCGGGCCAACACCCTTAGCCGGAGCGATGAGAGAGAGACGGAGTGTTGCCCAAATCGAGATCCCTGGTCTTTGCTCGGGATGACACCTGAAGGAGCAGCCAATTCTTCAAGGATTTGTCATGCTGAGCTTGCCGAAGCATCTCGCCGAAGGCGCTGTTCTGATTTGAGCAATCCCCACGCAAGAAGCGTTCTGTCTACCCCCCGGCTACACACTTCCGTGAAGACCCCTTCTTCCTGACTCCCATTAACTCCAGAGCCAATCGAAACTCTTGGGGGCCATGGGGCGCTTCTGGGTAGCCGGAGCTACGCCTACGTCCTGCAACGCCCGCCATCTTCTACGCCGGCCATACGATCCGAGTCTGCCTGCAGCGGCAGGTTCCCTTTGTGCTACAAGACGTCTGGCGGGAGTGGGACCGCCAAGACGGCGACATCAAAGAACCTTGCCTTGATGTCGCGGGGGGCGCTTTCCTATGAGGGGCTGACAGGCAACCAGTTGTAGAATTTGCTCCGAGTGACCTGTGGAACGGCAGGCTCTTCGCCCCGAAGCGCTTGAGTCCCGACGAATGTC
>JABGOW010000469.1 GCA_018645275.1 Verrucomicrobiota bacterium | reverse complement strand
CGAAATCTCGTCACGCTGTATAACTTGGCCAACGGGGTGATGTTCTGCTTCCTCGCCGGATCCATGATCACCGTCTCGGCGACGGCGCTAGGTGTCTGGTTCAACTTCCCCATGCCGGGGCTCAACGATCTCTACCCCAATTCTGTGGGTTGGGTATTGGCCGTGCTAGCCATCGGCGCGATGATCTCGGTGGTTGCAGCTTGGGGTTACGATACGGTCTCAAAGGTTGCCAATATCGCGGCACCGTGGATGGTGCTGGTCTTTTTCGGATTCGGAATCATCGGCCTACGTCAGTTCATTGACGTAACGGGGGCAGAAGTCAATTCCCTCTCCAGCCTATGGGGCTTGTGCACCGAACATATCTGGAAAGGCGGCGAGCCGCTCCCCGGACAGGTCAAGTTCACCTTCTGGCATGTCACCTTCTTTGCCTGGTTCTGCAACATGGCGATGCACGTCGGCATGAGCGATCTATCGGTACTGCGCTTTGCCAAGAAGCCGTGGTACGGCGTAGCCTCTGCCTCAGGCATGTATGTGGGCCACTTTATGGCATGGCTGGCAGCATCGATTCTCTATGCCCTCCAGCTCCATCTGGATCCGTCTAATACCAACGTTCTACCCGGCCCCCTAGCCTACCGTGCTGCCGGAGTCGCCGGGCTGATCTGCGTGATTGTGGCAGGCTGGACCACCGCTAACCCGACGATCTATCGCGCCGGTCTCGCGTTCCAGGCTATCATGCCGAAGAAATCGCGTTTTGCCGTCACGATCGGTACCGGACTCCTGGCGACACTGGCGGGGATGTTCCCGGCAATCGCCATGCGCCTGCTCGGGTTTGTGGCACTCTACGGCTTGGTCTTGATGCCCATGGGCGCGGTGATCTTCACCGATTTCTGGATCTTCCCGAAGCTGGGGCTGAAGCAGTACTACGCCGAACACCGGAGCTTGAAGATCAACTGGGCAGCGGGCGCCGCCTGGCTGGTTACACTGGCAATCTGCGTTGCGCTGGTTAAATCCGGCAAACCGCAATTCCAGATCTTCTTCGTGTCGTTACCCGGCTGGTTTATCGCATCAGCTCTGTACATCGTCTTAAGCAAGTTTCAGCAGAAAGGATCGGCAGCATGAAGCGTATTATTGAGATACTATCCTGGCTCTCCCTCGTCTTGATTGTGGTGGCCCCGACACTGTTCTATGCAGGCCGCATTTCACTCGAGCTAAACAAGACACTCATGCTTATTGCGACCGTCACCTGGTTCGCCAGCGCACTCTGCTGGATGGGACGCGAGAAGAAGGCGTAGACAGTAGAGAGTGGACCCCAATTTTCAATCTTAAATTTTCAATTTTCAATTCCCCCCCCTACCCTCGCACATCATTCGGTGCGATTCCGAGTAGGGCTTTGAATTGCTTTGAGAAGATGTAGGGATCGGGGTAGCCCATTTGAAAGGCGGTTGCTTTGACGGACATCCCCTCCTCCAGCAACACCCGCGCCTGGCTCAGGCGCGAGTTCACCTGGTAGCGCTTGGGTGTCACGCCGGTCTGCTGCCGGAAGAGCCTGGTGAAGTACTTCTCGGAGAGATTCGCCATGCGGGCCAGCTCGGGCACGGCGGACCGATCCAGGGGGTTCTCGGCAATGAACTGCTGCACCTTCAGGATCCGATTATCACCCGTGGCCCCATCTGCTGCATCGCCGCTACACTCAAACAGCAGATCGCAGAGGATGTGGTGGATGATGGTTGAGCAGTAGCCGGTGCGGAACGGCCCTTGGTTGAGCAGGTGCTGGCGATGCAAACTTTCAAACATGGCTTGGTATCGATCGACGTACGGGGTGACATGCCATAGGGCGGTCGGTTTTCTGAGCACGTGACTCGGACGGTCGCCTCGGTTGTCATAGATGAAGAAGCGTACCGGCACAATATGCGGCGGATCATCGCGATCCTGCTCCGCACTGTACTCGATGCCGTTCGAGACAAAGATGATGCGACCGCGATAGAGCGGCACATCAACGCCCCCCACCCGGTAACGTCCCTTCCCACCCATCACCATGAGTAGATGGAAATCCTCAATCACACGCGGCTCAATCCGCCAGTCCGGTGACACCGTGATGTTGCCGCACATATGCACACGGAAGTAGTTGAACACCGGAATAGTCCGCAACATGTCACGCAGCATCCAGACATCATGCAGCGCCGCAGTATCCAGTTTTGACATGGATTTGATCCTTTGTGTTATTGGCATACCCCTATAATAGCGACATACTTACCACTTCCGCAACATCTATCAGGAGCGTTTAGACATGCCGAAAAGAGTCATCTTTGGAGCCACAGCCACCCTATTGGCCTTAACCCTATTGCCATATATTAGCGAAGGAGCCACACGTATGAAGCAACCCAACATCCTATTCATCCTTCTCGATGACTTAGGTAAGGAATGGATCAGCTGTTACGGCGCGACCGATATTGAGACACCCACGATCGATGCGCTGGCAGCAGGCGGCATGCGTTGTGATAATGTCTACAGCATGCCCCAATGCACGCCGTCACGCATGTGCCTGCTTACCGGGCAATACCCCTACCGCAACGGCTGGGTGAATCACTGGGATGTGCCGCGCTGGGGCGCCGGGGCACGCTACGATGTGGAATCGTACCCCTGCAACCTGGGGCTCATGATGCGTGAAGCCGGCTACGCCACAGCGATTGCCGGCAAGTGGCAGATTAACGATTTCAGGGTCGAGCCTGACTGCCTTAACGATGCGGGCTTTGACGACTGGTGCATGTGGACCGGCGGCGAGGGAGGCAACCCGCCGAGCGATGAGCGTTACTGGAACCCCTACATCTTCACAAAAGAGAAATCCTCCCAGACCTATCCCGGCGCGTTTGGTCCAGATATGTTCTGCGACTTCGTGATCGACTTTGCACGCAAGCAGAACGATGACGGCAAACCGTTCTTCATCTACTACCCCATGGTCCTGACCCATACCCCATTCACGACCACACCCCATGCGCCCGACGCCAAGACCAAGGTGGACAAACACAAGGCGATGGTGCGATACAGCGACTTCCTGCTGGGACGCATCACGGCGGCGTTGGACAAGATGGGGATTCGTGAGAACACGCTCGTGATCTTCACGTCGGACAACGGCACCTGCGGGAAGATGGTGGGGCATATTGGCGAACGCACCATCCCGGGCGGCAAAGCCAAGACCATCGAACCGGGCGTCAACATTCCCTTCATCGCCAACTGGCCGGGCACGATTCCGCCAGGACGCGTCAGTGAAGCGCTGATTGACTTCACGGATATCATTCCGACCTGTGCCGACCTGGCGGGAGAGACCATCCCCGGCAAGGACAAGGTGGACGGATCGTCGATCGCGGCCTACCTGCGCGGCGAGACGGACCACGTTGAGCGAGACTGGATCCTAGCCATGGGCGGACAGAACAAGGCCAGGGTCAGTGATCGCGGCGTAGAGAACGAGTGGCACTTCCGCGACCGGGTCGTGCGTGACGAGCGCTACAAACTCTATGTCGGCACTGACCGCAAGCCACAGAAGTTCATCGACCTGAAGGTCGATCCTGATGAGAAGAGCGACATCACCGGCAGCGAATCCGAAGCGGCCCAGGCATCACGAACAAAGTTCG
>JABGOW010000468.1 GCA_018645275.1 Verrucomicrobiota bacterium | reverse complement strand
GGTTGTATCGGCTCCGGGCAAGCGGCACCGCGACGACATCAAGGTGACCGATCTATTGATCGCCTGTGGTGATGCTCGGCTAGCAGGGAAGCCCGTTGATGAGCATCTTGCTGCCGTTACAGAGCGGTTTCAGGCAATCTGTCGCGATCTTGGCGTGGCCGAGAGCGTTGCGGATGATATCGCTGAGGCATTGCGCGCAACGGTTTGTGGAGACGCGGAGCACGCGGGACGCTATCTCGATGCTGTCAAGGCGGCTGGCGAAGATAACTGTGCACGGTTGGTTGCCGGTGAGCTGCAGCACCGCGGGCTTTCTGCGGCATACGTCAATCCCCGCGATGCCGGCTTGCTCCTGAGCGATGACTATGGCAATGCCCGTCTGTTGCCGGAGTCTTATCAGAACCTGGCTGCGTTGCGAGATGCCGAAGGCATCGTTGTATTTCCTGGATTCTTCGGCTACACGCCGGAGGGTGAGGTCGTCACCTTTTCGCGTGGCGGCTCTGATATTACCGGCTCAATTCTGGCTGCCGCGGTAGCCGCCGAGGTCTATGAGAACTTCACGGATGTGGATTCTGTCCTTTCAGCCGATCCGAATGTGGTTCCCGATGCGGCGCCGGTCAAAGAAATTACATTCCGTGAGATGCGAGAGCTGGCCTATGCCGGATTCGGTGTTCTGCATGACGAGGCGATCATCCCGGCCGTTCGGGCTGGGATCCCAATCTGCATCAAGAATACAAATTCGCCGTCCGCTCCCGGCACGATGATCGTGCCTGAGCACCGGCAGGTGACAAGCCGTGTCGTGGGCATCGCCAGCAGTGCTGGATTCTGCACCCTTTATGTCAGCAAGTACCTCATGAACCGGGAAGTTGGGTTTGGCCGCAAACTGCTACAGCTGTTCGAAGACGAGGGGATCTCGTACGAGCACACGCCTTCGGGGATTGATGATATGTCCGTCATCATCAAGGAGGAGGATTTCTCCCGCGAGGTAGAAGGGCATATCAAGGCGCGCATTCTCGATGAGCTGGGTGCCGACAAAGTGAGCGTTGAGCGCGGACTTGCTCTGGTGATGGTCGTGGGAGAAGGCATGCACTATACGGTTGGGGTGGCTGGCACTGCGACCAGGGCTTTCGCCGATGCCGGAGTCAATATCGAGATGATCAATCAGGGATCTTCCGAGATCAGTCTCATGTTTGGCGTCAAAGCCGCGGATAGCGCCCGTGCCGTGGCGGCACTGCATGAAGCCTTTTTTGGAGCTGCCGCATGAAACGCAAAGTAACCATCTATGACACCACCCTCCGCGATGGCGCGCAGGGCGAAGGCGTTTCCTTTTCCTCTGTAGGAAAGCTGATGCTCGCCAAGCGTCTGGACCAGTTTGGTGTGGACTATATCGAGGGTGGATTCCCGGGATCCAATCCCAAGGACATCGAGTTTTTCGAGGCAATCCGCAAAGAGGAACTCCAACACGCGAAGATTGCCGCTTTTGGCAGTACCCGTCGTGTTCGCTCCCGCGTACAGGATGATGTCAACGTCAAGAGCCTGTTGGCGGCAGAGACACCCGTTGTCACTATTTTCGGCAAGACGTGGAAGTTACACGTCAAGGATGTGCTGCGCACCAGCCTCAAAGAGAATCTGGCGATGGTGTCCGATACGGTGGCCTATCTGAAGAGCAAGGGCAAAGAGGTCATCTTTGATGCCGAACACCTCTTTGATGGATTCAAGGATGATCCCGATTTCGCCATGAGCGTACTGCAGGCAGCGGAGTCTGCGGGTGCGGACCATCTTGTGCTTTGCGACACCAACGGTGGCTGTTTGCCGCACGAGATCTTCGAGATCACACAAGGAATCGTCTCTACGGTCCATACCCCCATCGGCATTCATGCGCACAATGATATCGGGGTTGGCGTTGCCAACGCGATTGAAGGGGTGCGTGCCGGCGCCACGCAGGTGCAGGGCACCATGAATGGTTATGGCGAGCGGTGCGGCAATGCCAACCTGATCTCCATCATCCCCAGTCTGAAACTGAAGCTGGATGTGAATTGCTGCCATGCTCGCAAGCTGCGGCACCTTCGGGATCTGTCTATGTTCGTCGACGACCAGATCAATGTCCGGCATGACACGCGTGCCCCCTACGTGGGGCGCAGCGCATTCGGCCACAAGGGCGGGGCGCACGTCAATGCCGTACAGAAGAATCCGGCAACCTTTGAGCACATTGAGCCGGAAACGGTGGGCAACGAGCGGCATATTCTGATTTCGGAGCACTCGGGAGGCAGTAGCATCCTGCTCAAGGCGATCGAAGTCGGGGCTGGCGGAGAGGCTGCATCCAAAGAGGATACGGCAGCTATTCTGAAAGAGCTGAAATCGCTGGAGCACAAGGGCTACGCCTATGAGTCGGCCGACGCCTCCTTCCGCATTCTCGTGCAGAAAGTACTCAAGAAGCACAAGCCCTTCTTTGAGCTGGATGGCTTCCGTGTGACTGTTGAGAAGTCCGGCAAAGATGCGCCCTGTGTTTCCGAAGCCACGGTAAAAGTGCGTGTTCGCGGTGAGATCGAGCACACGGTTGCCGAGGGGGACGGTCCGGTGAATGCGCTCGATAGTGCCCTGCGCAAAGCGCTCAAGGGGTTCTATCCCGAGATCGCCAATGTGCATCTGTCCGATTTCCGGGTGCGGATTCTGGATCCGCAGGAAGCGACTGCGGCGACAACGCGTGTGCAGATTGAATCTGGCGATGGTGTTGACACTTGGGGCACCGTTGGCGTTTCGGAAAACATTATCGAGGCCTCTTGGGAGGCACTGGTTGACAGCGTCGAGTACAAGCTGTTTGCCGAGGAATCAAAGAAGAGCTGATTTCGAATGCGAAGTGCGGAATGACGCAAAGATGGAGGTGGCCCGCCCCCGGGCCGCTTTTCCGGGGCGAGGGCGCCCCGGCTCCAACTGAGCCCATCAACTATCAGTCATAAAGCAATCAACTGCCTCGGCAAAACTCAGGAGTTTTGCAGGAGGCTCTAAAGACAAGATCTCAGGTTAGAGGATTAGACTATGGCAATGGATAAGCATTACGACCCACATACACTTGAAGAGAAATGGTATCAGACCTGGATGGAGAAGGGGTATTTCCATTCTGATGCCTCTGCAGCAGGTGATCCATACTGCGTCGTAATCCCGCCGCCGAATGTGACCGGCATTCTGCATATGGGACATGCGCTGAACAATACGATCCAGGACATCATGGTGCGCTGGCGTCGCATGCAGGGGCGCAACGTTGTCTGGCTGCCGGGAACCGATCACGCGGGCATTGCGACGCAGAATGTGGTTGAACGTGCGTTGAAGAAAGAGGGAAAGACTCGCGAGGATCTTGGCCGCGAGAAGTTCATTGAGCGCGTGTGGGAGTGGCGCGAAGAGTATGGCAGCACGATCATCAACCAGCTCAAACGGCTGGGGGCTTCCTGCGACTGGGATCGTGAGCGCTTCACCATGGATGAAGGACTCAGCGATGCCGTTGCCGAGGTATTTGTGCAGCTCTACGATAAAGGGCTGATCCATCGTGCAAACTACATCATCAACTGGTGTCCCCGTTGTCACACCGCCCTTTCTGATGAGGAGAGCGAGCACACGGACACCCCCGGAAAGCTCTACTACATTCGCTACAAGCTCAAG
>JABGOW010000467.1 GCA_018645275.1 Verrucomicrobiota bacterium | reverse complement strand
GCGCCACCACGGTGGCGCAAAAGGACATGTCCCAGTGGTTCTTCAAAATGAGTGACTATGCCCAGCGTCTGCTGGACGGCCACAAGAGCCTCCGCGGAAATTGGCCGGATTCGGTTATCGCGATGCAGGAGGAGTGGATCGGACGCTCAGAAGGTGCCCGTGTTGACTTCACGGTCAAAGAGTCCGGGGATGCCGTGCCTGTCTTTACGACACGTCCCGACACGCTGTTTGGGGTCACATTCATGAGCCTGGCGCCTGAGCATCCGCTCATCGAGAAGCTTGTTCTCGGTACAGAGCAGGAATCGCGCGTGATGTCCGCCGTGCGCAAGATGCGGCAACAGAGCACGAGCGCCAAGGATATTGCCGAACGCGAAAAAGAGGCCGTCTGGACAGGATTCCATGTTATCAATCCCGTCAACGGCACTGAAGTCCCGCTTTGGGTCGCGAACTTCGCGCTGATGACTTACGGCACGGGCGCTGTGATGGCCGTTCCCGCGCATGACCAGCGCGATTTTGAGGTGGCACGCAAGTACGACATCCCCATCGAGGTCGTCATCCAGCGCGATGGTGATCCGCTGGATCCGGATGCGATGACCGAGGCCTATGTTGACCCGGGCATCATGGTGAACTCCGGGCCATTTGACGGTCGCAACAATCGCGAAGCGATGAGCGATATCATCGCCTGGCTGGGTGAGAAAGGCTTTGGCGAAGGTACCATCAACTATCGCCTGCGCGATTGGCTGATCAGTCGACAGCGCTACTGGGGTGCCCCCATCCCGATCATCTACTGCGAGGATTGCGGGGCTGTGCCCGTTCCGGAGGAAGCGCTTCCCGTGCGGCTCCCGACGGACGTTGTGTTCCGCGAAGGTCACGGCAACCCGCTTGCCGCTTGCGATGCCTTTGTGAACTGCTCGTGTCCAACATGCGGCAAGCCGGCCAAGCGCGAAACGGACACAATGGACACCTTCGTGGACTCAAGCTGGTATTTCCTGCGCTACTGCGATCCAAAGAACGAGCAGCGTCCCTTCGATTCCGAGAAGGTCAATGCCCTGATGCCTGTAGATCAGTACATCGGGGGAATCGAGCACGCGACGATGCACCTGATCTATGCCCGCTTCTTCACGATGGTCCTGCATGACATTGGCTTGGTGGACTTCGAAGAGCCCTTCAAGAATCTCTTCTGTCAGGGCATGGTCTGTAAGACGGCCTACTACTGCGAAGAACACAAATGGCTCCACGAGGATCAGGTTGTTGATGGAAAGCGCGAAGGCGATACCATTCGCGACGGTAAGTGCGCCCATTGTGGGCTGTCTGTTCGCTCGGAGATGACGAAGATCAGCAAGTCGAAGTTCAATGTGGTCGATCCCGACCAGATGTTTGACAGTTTCGGAACCGATACGGTTCGACTCTACATGGTTTCAGATGCACCGCCTGACAAAATGCAGATCTGGAGCGAGGCGGGTATCAATGGTGCCTGGCGCATGTTGAACCGGCTGTGGGATTTGGTCTTGGCTGCCCGTGCCGACATGGCTGCATTGGGGACAGAGATACCTCAGGAGCTGGACCCAACGAATCGGGCCCTACGGCGCAAAGCCCACCAGTGCATTATGCGCGTCACTGATGCGATTGAGGGGGGCTTCCAGTTCAATACTGCCATTGCCCGCTGCAACGAGCTGTTGCATCAGCTGCGCAATGCCAAAGGTGAAATCCACCCCGCTATTCTGCGCGAAGTAATTGAAATCGTACTGAAAGTGCTTTCTCCGATTGTTCCGCATTTTGCTGAGGAGCTTTGGGAACGCCTTGGGCATGGCGAGAGCATCTTTGCCTCAGGCTGGCCGAAAGCTGATACCGAAGTTGCCAAAGAAGAGCAGCTTGTCATTCCCGTTCAGGTCAACGGCAAGGTCCGGGGGCGGCTTACACTAGCTCCGGATGCGGATCAGACTGCGATTGAAGCCGCCGCCAAGGCAGAGCCCGGCGTCCAGAAATGGCTTGAGGGCAAGACCGTCCGAAAAGTCATTGTGATCCCCGGCAGGCTCGTCAATATTGCCGTGTCATGAGTGCGCAGAGTACGGATGATCATCGGAGTGCTGCCGTGAATCTCTTCCGGCGAGCCGGACAGGCTTGGTTTGGCCTCACCCGGAGAGAGCGCTTAGCCATCCTGATCGTGGTCGGCATCCTTCTCCTCGGCACCGTAACCCGCTGGTGGTTTGCACGAGGCGTGTGAACCTTCTGCCGTGGCTCTATGGCTGATCCAGGCTGCCTTTACGGATCACTCGGGATTCACCGGTTTCGGTATTGAGGTCATAGATGCTGAAGTTGGTCGCGATATCGAATCCATCGTAGTGGGTAGCCAGGTTCAGCGATGCAGATCCCTCGACCGGATCACTGACGATTCGGTGGAAAACGCCCCGTGGCCAGACCAGCATAGCGGCTCCCTCATGCAGCACCTTGCCGTTGCGCATGACATGGTCAGCGGTGACGGTAAACGCTTCAACCTGCCCATGTTTAGGGGTGTAGATTTCGACGTGTCGGGTTCCGTGTAGAACGAGCAGGTTGTCGTCCTGGTAGGTGTGCATGTACCACGGGCGCTCGATATCTCCAACAGGTCCGGGGGAAACGGCACCCCCTTCGTGAATAACACGATCAATGGCATCAATCCGCAGTAGGCTCGAAAGCATGACCATATCGAATTTGACCCCCGGTGTGCGGCGCAGCGATTTCAGCGCAATGATTCGATAGACACCTTCCACTTCTTCCAGGATCGTGTGCATGCTCACGGTGTACCTCCTCGCTTCCTGCGGATCAGCATGAGATTGCGTGTGTAGACGAAGACACCAACGCATTGCCCCATCGCAAAGATCGGCTCTTGCCGCCAGATGGCATAGATAAGCACGAGCAATCCACCCCCCAGTGAGAGATACCAGAAGACGATGGGGACCACGGATTCCCCCTCCTTTTCTGATGCAATCCACTGCACCAGGAATCGTGAGAAGAAACAGGCCTGCCCCACCAGGCCAACCACGGCCATGGGCTCCATTAGTGCTGAGAAAAACGCTTTCACTCAAACCCCGTTTAGACCACTGTTTCCAAGGCCTCAGAGTGCCACATGCGCAACACCTCAACGAGATCTTTCTTGTTCGGAAACTTAACACCCATGGGCTGGGAGCCATGAGTTTCGCCCGGGACATCAGGTTTGGGGCTTGTCAGGCGGGGGCTCACTGGACATAATTTGGCCCTATGAAACTAACTGACATAGCGGCTGCATTGGGTGGGGTTCTTGAGGGTGATGGCGAAGTCGAGATCACGGGGGTTTCCAGCCTTGCTGAGTCTGGCTCTGGGGATATTACGTTTCTCTCAAATCCGCGCTACACCTCGGCGGTGGCCTCGACATCCGCCTCAGCAGTCTTGGTGAACAGCGATTGGACTGGGGAGTGTCCGTGTGCACTCATTCGCGTTGGGAGTGCAGATGGCGCCTTTGCCAAGGTGGCCGTTCTGCTTAGCCCGCCCCCCGTTGTGTTCGAACCGGGAATCCATGCATCTGCCGTGATTGCCTCGGATGCTTCCGTCGGCAAAGACGTCTACATCGGGCCGAATTGCGTTATTGAGCCGGGAGCCGTCATTGGCGATGGCTGCGTTCTGGTCGCAGGGGTCTATGTTGGCC
>JABGOW010000152.1 GCA_018645275.1 Verrucomicrobiota bacterium | reverse complement strand
CCATTGTAAGACGTGGTTCCCTTCTATAAAGGCTGGCCGCGAGACCGCCCGCAATGGCGAAAAGAACATCGTGTTTCGATAGCTCTGAAACCGCCGACCTGAACAGCGCTTCAAGTTGCATGCTGCAGGCTCCTCGTGTTGTGAAGCAGTTGTGTTGCCTCTTGTATGAACGGAAGAATTGTAGCCGCGCGTTTGTTTAGCTCTCTATTTCGCTCCATCATGGTCGTATGCGCGGCGGCCTTGAAGACCGCGTTTAGAACTGGAGCCGCTGGATGTTCGGGGTTAATAGAGAAGAGCACGCGTGAGCCTTGTTTCTTGCGAACGACGAGGGCCTCTGATGTCAGTGATTGGAGCGCTACTTCTGCAGAGCGCGGGTATATGTCGGCCAATCTGGCTAAGTGACGCAATCCCACTGGGCTTGTTTGCGATGAAAGCACGCGCAATATATCCGTCCGCGCAGCTGTGCTCAGTAGTTTTCCTAACGTTTTCATGGCTATACTGTATAACATGTTAGACAGTGATGCAAATGGAATCCCCTCACTCACTTTTGCGGCACGTTGGTTGCGGTGAGGTAATCCGAGTATGATTACGAGAAGGATTATGATTATCGGTGCGGCTTCTGCGAATCCAATGCTCTGCACCGAGACAGAAGCGCTTGCGGTGTGTGGATGATCGGTGTAGGTTTTCCGGTCATGACAAGGTTGGTTTTACGGATGGGTGGGTGAGACGTGGCAGGCGACAAATTGACACCGATGATGCGCCAGTATCGGCGGATTAAGGGCGAGATGCCGGAGGATGTGATCCTCTTTTTCCGCCTCGGTGACTTCTATGAGATATTCTTTGATGACGCAAAGGCGGCCGCCCCCGTTCTCGATATCGCACTGACCAAGCGCAATGACATGCCGATGTGTGGGGTTCCGTATCATGCGCTGGATGGTTATCTCGCCAAGATGATGCGCGCCGGACTGAAGGTTGCGATCTGTGATCAGGTTGAGGACCCTGCGGCGTCCAAGGGCATTGTGCGGCGCGAGGTCACCCGGGTCGTTACGCCAGGCACCGTCACGGAAGACAGTGTCCTTGATGCGGCACAGCACAACTTCCTTGCGGGGCTTTGTCGTGTCGGCAACGGTTTCGGCATCTCCATGATTGATCTTTCTACGGGACTGTTCTGGGGAGAGTTGCTCGTGTCGGTCGACGGGTTGCGTGATGAGCTGCGCCGCTTCAGCCCCAGCGAGTGCGTGGTGCCCGAAGCGCAAGCTGACGATCCCGAGCTGCATCGCATGCTAGGGGAGTTGGCAGGGCTCCACGTCACAACGTGCGAGGACTGGACATTCGGGTATGACGCAGCCTACGACTATCTGACGCGGCATTTCTCGGTTCACTCGCTGGAGGGCTTTGGCTGTGAGGAGTGCGAGCCTGTTGTTTGCGCCGCCGGAGGCGTGCTTCACTATGTCAAAGCAGACCTTCGCCGTCAGGTCGGGCACGTCCGCTCGTTTCAGACACGCACGCCGTCCGAGTTTCTGATTCTCGATGAGGCTACGTGTTCCAACTTGGATCTCATTCCGATGCGGGGCCGGACTGGCAGTACGACACTTCTCAATGTGCTTGATGCCACCAAGACCCCCATGGGTGCCCGCAAGCTTCGTGACTGGATTCTGCGCCCCTTGGCTGAGCTGAATGGCATTACGGCCCGCCACGATGCAGTTGACGGGCTGGTTCAAGATCGCGCGCTGCTGCACAACGTCCGTGGGGCGTTTGGTCCCGTGCGCGATTTGGCCCGACTGATCGCACGTATCGGTGCCGGCAGTGGCAATGCGCGGGACCTCGTGGCTGTCGGCCAGTCGCTGGAGGCATTGCCTGAGGTGCGACTGCTCGTCAGTGATCACCCGTCCCCGCTTCTGTCCGGGTTGGCTGAATTGATGCCGCCGATGCCGGAATTGGTGACGTTGATTCAGGAGTCGATCCATGATGAACCGCCGGTCTCGATGAAAGACGGTGGCATTATTCGTGATGGATACCGTGAGGAACTCGACAAGCTGCGAGAGGCGGCCACGCAGGGACGCAAGTGGTTGGCCGAGTATCAGGTGCAGGAGCAGGAGCGCACAGGAATCAAGAAGCTCAAAGTTCGGCACAACAAGGTGTTTGGCTACTACCTTGAGGTTTCCAACGCGCAGCTGGCAAATGTTCCGGAAGACTATGTGCGCAAACAGACGCTGGTCAATGCCGAGCGGTTCATCACACCGGAGCTAAAGGAGTACGAGAGTACAATTATGGGGGCGCACGACAAAGCCGTCATGCTCGAGCATGAACTGTTTGCTGAAGTCCGTGCGGCTGTGGTCGAGGAGACGGACCGAATTCAGCAGGCTTCCGAGGCGTTAGCCGAATTGGACGTGCTGGCGTCGCTGGCGGATCGTGCGCTGGCGCTGCGATACGTACGCCCGGCGATGAACGACAGTGATCGCCTCGTCATTGAGGATGGCCGTCATCCCGTTGTTGAGGTGATGCCCGATGCGGAACGCTTTGTTCCCAACCACACAACACTCGATTGCACAGCGAATCAGCTTCACATCATCACGGGACCGAACATGGCGGGTAAGTCCACCTATATTCGCCAGGTGGCGATGGTGGCGATTATGGCGCAGATGGGCTCTTACGTGCCTGCCGTTTCAGCCGAGATTGGCGTGATTGACCGCGTCTTCACGCGGGTGGGAGCGAGCGATGATCTGTCGCGTGGACGCAGTACCTTTATGGTCGAGATGCAGGAAACGGCAAACATCCTGAACAATGCCACACCTCGCAGCCTTATTGTCTTGGATGAGATTGGCCGGGGAACGAGTACGTTTGATGGGATCAGCATTGCCTGGGCTGTTGCGGAGCATCTGCACAACAACGGGGATGTCAAAGCCAAGACGCTTTTCGCAACGCACTACCATGAACTCACGGATTTGACGCTGACGATGGATGGGGTGAAAAACTACAACATCCTGGTTCGTGAGCGTGATGACAAGATTGCCTTCCTGCGCAAAATCGTTCCCGGCGGAGCCGACAAGAGCTATGGCATTCAGGTGGCACGTTTGGCCGGAATGCCGCAGGGGGTGGTGTCGCGTGCCAAGGAGATCCTCTCCAATTTGGAAGAGGGTGAGTTTGGAGATAGCGGTCAGCCGAAGATCGCCAAAACGCGTCGTGCGAAGCCGGGTGACAGCGGCGCACAGATGGATCTGTTCGGGGCGTAGGCTGTAGAGAGTGGAGAGTGGACTGTAAAGAGTGATCTGCGGGGCGGGGCGCCCCACCTCCATTGTGGCAATGCAGCCTTGTCTTCATACATGGAGCCGGGGCGCCCTCGCCCCGCAGTTCGCGCGGAAGCAGGAGTGGTGATCCAGCTGTGGAGAGTCCATCTTCTTGTCAGCCCTATTCGCTGAAATAGATTCGCACCGTTGTCCCTTTGTCTGGTTCACTTTCAATCTGTAGTGAAGCCCCACAGGAGTTGACCAGGCCTACTACGGGGACAAGCCCGAGCCCGCGAGCCCGCAGCCGTGTGGTGAAGAAGGGGTCGAAGATACGGCTCAGTGCTGTAGGAGGGATTCCGGTCCCGTTGTCAGCGACTTCGAGCACCGTGCAGGGGTCGGAGGGGAGCGTTCCCAGCGTGATTGCGCCATCTGGCG
>JABGOW010000196.1 GCA_018645275.1 Verrucomicrobiota bacterium | reverse complement strand
TCATTCTGCAACAGTGGAGCCTGGACGCCCTCGTCCAGAATTGGAGCGGCCAACAGCGTTACACTGCATGCTCATTGGCATAAGCTTCAATCCGCTTATGCTTCTCAAAAATGGTTGCAATCATAGCAGCGCGAACCCACATGCCATTGCGCATCTGCCGCCAGTAGACGGCTCGGGGATCATGATCCACCTCTACGGCGATTTCCTCGCGACGCGGCAAAGGATGCATGATGACCGATGCGGGTTTCATCAGCGCTAACTCATCCATCCCAAGGCAGAACTTAGATATGTCGGCTTTTTCACTTTCTCCCTGCTGCGTATCCCATTCGTCCTGCACACGGGTCATGTAAATTGCATCCGCATCCGGGATCTGACTCTGAAAATCGTCCGTCAGCGAGAACTGCACGCCTGCACTCGTCAGCATGGCTTGTATATCCTCGGCAACCTGAAGCTGAGGCGGAGCCACGAACACCTGTTCGACATCACGATACTGCGTCAGCAAAAACGAAAGCGAGCGCACGGTGCGACCACGCAATAGATCTCCAACGAAGACAACGCGCTTGCCATCAATTCCGCCAGATTTCTCGAAACTGCGCTGCAACGTATAGATGTCCAGCACAGCCTGCGTGGGATGCTGATCCTTGCCGGATCCGGCATTGAGAATCGGCACAGGACGTTCAGAATTCGAAAGGAGCCACGCCATGCGTTCCGCAAGCCCACCAATCTTACTGCGCATCACAATCAGATCGAAATAAGAGCTGAAGGTTCTTACCGAATCCTCCTGGGATTCCCCTTTGAACTCACTGGAAGTCGACGCATCCCGGACCTCCCCCGTCTTGAGTCCCAAGATCTCACAGGCAGCTAGAAACGAGAGAAAGGTTCGTGTACTGGGTTGGGAGAAATAGAGCATCGCCCGGCGGTGCGACAAGAGGCTCTGCAGAAAATCCAATCCCTCATGCGACTTCGCAATACGGCGAATCCGGGTAGCCAGGTTACCAAGCGCATCCAGACGCTCACGGTCGAACTGCTGGGCAATGATGACGTGCCCCTCGTGCCCATTCGAACGAAAATAGGGCGCCTTCTCACAAAGCGTCAGTTTCTGAAACGACTCCCAGGAAATGTCAGTCAACAGGCTCATTCGCCATTCACCTCTCTGCCACCACCGACCCCGAAACAAGTTCAAGCGGCCCGAGGGCGGGCCACCTCCATCTCAGCAATCAACCATTTCTCCCAACAATGGAGCCGGGACGCCCTCGTCCCGAAAAAGCGGCCCGGGGGCGGGCCACCTCCATCTTCTGCAACCAAACGCTCGTTCTTCAATCATGGAGCCGGGACGCCCCCGTCCCGGAGCTCACTTCACTTCTGCTGGCCAATCGCACTCACAAACAGAGCCTTGATGGTGTGCATCCGATTCTCGGCCTCATCGAACACTCTCGAAAAGGGAGCCTCAAACACCTCATCCGTCACTTCAAGTGCACCACTCTCCTTCGTCACCTCGGTCTCGGTATCGTGGAATGCCGGCAGGCAATGCAGAAAAATCACTTCCTTCTTATCCAGATTCCCTGTGCGCTTCATCATCTCCATGGTGATCTGATAGGGGCTAAGCAAGGCAATGCGCTCTGCCTGTTTGTCCTCTTCACCCATGGAAACCCAGACATCCGTGTAAATCACATTCGCGCCCACAACGGCTGTTACGGGGTCAGTATCAATCGACACGCTTCCGCCATTGAGCTGGGCGCGCTCCTTGCACCAGGACACCATTTTTCCCTCTGGCATCAGAGCTTCCGGCGTGCAGTTCACAAAGTGGATCCCAACTTTGGCGCATGCGAGCATGAGCGTTGTCGCCACGTTGTTGCGACCATCGCCAACATAGACGACTTTCAGACCTCGCAGTCTTCCAAAGGACTCCCGAATCGTCATCAGGTCGGCCAGCCCCTGCGTAGGATGGTGGATGTCCGTCAGTCCATTCCACACAGGAACACCGGAGTGCTGCGAGAGCGCATCCACAGTTTCCTGCTTAAACCCACGAAACATGATGCCGTTAAACATCCGCCCCAGAACCCGGGCCGTATCCTTCACAGATTCCTTCTTGCCGAGATGTATGTCAAGCGAGGTCAAGTACTCCGTGGCGCCGCCCTCATCGGACGCAGCCACCGCGCAGGCGCAACGCGTACGCGTCGACATCTTCTCAAAGATCAACGCGATGTGCTTTCGATCCAAACAGGCTCCCCGCTCGCCGGCGTGTTTCTTGCGTTTCAGCTCATCCGCCAGATCCAGCAAGTACAAAAACTCGCCGTCCGTCAAATCCGTCAGGGTCAGCAGGGACCGCCCTGCCAGTTGCTTCTGCATACTCATTATTGAAAACTCTCCTCTTCGTCGGTAGACTGCACCGTATAACACGTCTGACTCGAAAACGAGTGTTTTTGAGGACGAAAGCGGAAAAAGCAGCCGATCCGCCTACGAAAGGGCAGCGGCGAGCAAAGGAGACTCACGAGATGACGATTGCACTCATATCACTACTCGCCCTCGGCATGCTGCTCTGCTTCGTTGGATCCGTGGTGCTCATCGTCGCCGCCTTCCGCGTGGGGATTGGTTGGGGGCTGTGCGTCCTGTTTCTCCCATTTGCGGCACTGGTATTCGTTTTCGTACACTGGCACGCGGCTAAGCGTGCTCTTGGCTTCTACCTGTTCGGGCTGCTGGCGCTTAGCGCTGCGATGCTCCTTAGCTGGAAAACTGATCCCGAACAGACGAGCCCACCCCAATTCGTCACCCAGGGACTCGAACAGATAAAGACGGAAATGGCAAAGCCCATAGCCAAAGTCATGAAGTCGGGCCCGGAAACGTACATCGGATTGTCACTTGATGATGTCCGCGATACGCTCGGAAAGCCAACCGGAGAGATGTCCGCCAATGGGGCCCAATCGCTCTTCTACGACGGCTTCATCCTGACCTCAACCAATGGCCAGACCATAACGCATGCAAAGGTCACGGCGGGCCGTGAGAAAAAGAAGAAAGCCACAAGAAGAGCGGCGATCAAGGCGCCAGCCGTCGAGACGATATCCAATGGCGGCAGAGAGGTGGACCTAAAGAGCATCCTTGTCCCCGGGAAAATCACCATCGTGGACTTCTATGCAGAGTGGTGCGGGCCCTGCCGCGATCTGGGGCCCAAATTGGAGCAATTTGCCCGTGGAAATCCCGATGTATGCCTGAGGAAGATCAACATCGTCAACTGGGGCACACCCGTGGTCAAGCAATACGGCATCAGAAGCGTGCCGAATGTTCAAGTCTACGACAAGAACGGTCGCAAGGTTGGAGCCATGAGTGGGTCACAGTCGATCTGCGACCTCGTCTCGCAAGCCCGCTGAGTCAACTCCAGCATTTCCACTTGCTGCCACTTGCTGCGCCAGCTACAGCGGCCAACGAGCTTGACGACAACAAGCTTGTATGACATTATGTCCACATAATGAAAACAGCGACAATCAGACAGCTTCGAAACGAGACCAACGTTCTGCTAGAGTGGCTGAAACACGGCGAAACGATAACCATAACCAAACGGCGACACGCAGTCGCTCAACTTGTGCCGCCAGACCTGGCAGCGGAGCGAACGGTTGCTACACCAGATTTCAGGTCCCGGCACAATAGGCACTTCCCTAATGCCAGGCT
>JABGOW010000417.1 GCA_018645275.1 Verrucomicrobiota bacterium | reverse complement strand
ATAGACATGGTCGTTGAACTCCGGAATCACATTTTCCAGCGGACAGCCGCAGCCGTGGCAAAAAGGGATTCCACAATCCATGCAGCGCGCGGCTTGGTCACGCAGATCAGCTTCCGATAGGCGCAAGTCAACCGCACGGAAGTCCCGTACTCGCTCCACAACAGGCCGATAACCGGCCTCGTTGCGTTGATATTCCAAGAATCCTCGTTCCTTTCCCATAACACTACACTCTCGCGTCAGGCCTGAATTACTTCGGGGCGATCCGTTGCTGCATCTTCCCTGCTCATGCGCCCCAGTGCGCGCCGGTATTCGGTCGGGAACACCTTCACAAAACGCGGCAATGCATCCTGCCAGTTTTCGAGTATCGCGGCCGCATGCTTGCTGCCGGTATAGTGCACGTGCTTTTCGATCATTCCGCGCAACTCATCCTCATCTGCAGCATCGCGAACAAGTTCAAGATCGATCATGCCAAGATTGCAGCTATTGTCGAACATGCCGCTCTCATCAAGCACATAGGCGATGCCACCGCTCATTCCCGCTCCAAAATTGACGCCGGTTGGGCCGAGCACAACAACACGCCCACCAGTCATGTATTCGCAGCCGTGATCCCCGATTCCCTCGACAACCACGTTTGCACCGCTGTTGCGTATGGCGAACCGCTCTCCCGCGCGCCCATTGATGTAGACCTCCCCGGATGTTGCACCGTAGAGCAGAACATTGCCGACAATCATGTTCTCAGCCGGAGTGAATGTTGAACCGTGAGGCGGTTTCACGATGATGCGAGCACCCGAAAGCCCTTTACCCAGATAATCGTTGGCCTCGCCCTCGATCTCGAGCGTCATGCCACGGGAGCAGAAAGCGCCGAAGCTCTGTCCTGCCGAACCGGTGAACTTCAATGTGATCGTGTCATCGGGAAGTCCTTCGGCTCCGCAGCGTCTTGCAATCTCCGACGATATCATCGTGCCGACCGTGCGGTCTATATTGCGGATCGGTAAAGCAACTTCGACTCGCGTGCCAGTCGCCAATGCATCTTCTACTTTCGGCATGATCTCCGCATCAAGCGCACTCTCCAGCCCGTGCTGCTGCTTCGTCGTGCAGCGCACCTCAGTCGGGGTGGCTTTCGGCTGGCAGAGAATGCGCGAAACATCTATGTCGCGGGCTTTCCAGAAATCGATTGCGGCATCCATTTCAAGACGGTCCGAGCGTCCAATCAGCTCGTCCATCTTTCGGAATCCCAACTCCGCCATTGTGCGGCGGATATCTTCGGCCAGCATTCGGAAGTAGTTGACGACATATTCGGGTTTGCCGCCATAGCGTTTGCGTAGCTCAGGATCCTGGGTCGCCACGCCTACCGGACATGTGTTGTTGTGACATTTTCGCATCATCACGCAACCACAGATTATCAGGGCCGTCGTTGCAAAGCCAAATTCCTCGGCTCCCAGCATGGCGGCGATCACAACGTCGCGCCCTGTCCTGATCTGACCGTCGGTCTGTAGTCGCACCCGGCTGCGCAACCCGTTGAGTACAAGTGTTTGCTGTGTCTCCGAGAGCCCCAGTTCCCACGGTAGTCCGGTATGTCTGATCGATGAAAGCGGAGAAGCACCGGTTCCTCCGTCGTAGCCACTGATAAGAATCATATCGGCGTGTGCTTTGGCCACCCCAGCCGCAATGGTTCCGACACCGACTTCTGAAACAAGCTTCACCGACACACGAGCTTCACGGTTGGCGTTCTTAAGGTCATAGATGAGCTGGGCGATGTCCTCAATCGAGTAGATGTCGTGGTGCGGTGGCGGCGATATCAATGTAACGCCCGGGGTCGAGTGGCGAACTCTGGCGATTTCTGCATTCACCTTGTGGCCGGGCAACTGGCCGCCTTCGCCGGGCTTCGCGCCTTGCGCTATCTTGATCTGCAATTCCTGGCAATTAACGAGGTATTCCGCGGTAACGCCGAAACGCCCGCTGGCCACCTGCTTGATCGCGCTGCAACGACTATCGCCGCCAGGCATTGATTCATAGCGGGCGGGATCCTCGCCACCTTCGCCACTGTTGCTCTTGCCGCCAATCCGGTTCATGGCAATGGCCAGCGTCTCGTGGGCCTCACGGCTGATTGACCCGAACGACATCGCACCGGTCACAAACCGCCGCATGATATCCTCAACTGGTTCCACTTCGGCCAAGGCCACGGATTCACCCGCTTTGAAACGCAGCAGTCCGCGCAACGTACACAGACTCGTGGATTGATCGTTGATCAGATCCACGAAGCTCTCGAACACATCAGGGTCATTCTCACGCGTTGCGCGTTGCAGCAGACTGATCGTGTCCGGAGTCCACATGTGCCGTTCGCCACCCACCCGGTACTTGTACATCCCGCCGACTTCAAGAAGGCGCTCACCGGCATCGGTCTGCATCGCGGCATCATGGCGGCTCTGTGCCTCTGCGGCAACCCCGTCCAATCCTATTCCTTCAATGCGCGAAGCTGTACCCTCAAAGTAATTCGATATCAGATCGCTGTTCAGGCCAACGGCTTCAAAGATCTGAGCGTTGCGATAGCTGCGCAAAGTCGATACGCCCATCTTGGACATTACCTTCAGCAATCCCTTGCCCAGGGCCCGCACATAGTTATCCAGCGCCGTTGGGATACCGATATCCCCATCAATTTCATTGCGAAGCGCCATGTTTGCCACAATATCAAAGGCAAGATACGGATTGATCGCCGAAGCCCCGAATCCAAGTAGAACCGCCATGTGCATCACTTCGCGGGCCTCGCCAGTCTCCACCAGGATGCTCGTTGGGGTTCGCAAGCCATTGCGGACCAAGTGAAGATTCACGGCCGAGACAGCCAGCAGCGCCGGAATGGGAACGGTCCCGTCCGGCAGGTTCTTATCGCTCAAGACGAGGAACCGGACGCCGTTGCCAACAGCCAACTCGGCCTGGGTCTGAAGCTCTTCAATTGCCGCTTTCAGTTCCGTCCCCGAACCGCCCGCAGGGAATCCCATCGGCAAAGTTACACTCCCCATATCTTCCTGCGGCAGTGAACGGATTCGTTCCAGGTCGTCGTTCGACAGGAATGGATGGCGCAGTTTAACCAGACGCGCATGCCCCGGCACCTCAGTCAATATCTGGTCGGTCGTACCCAGGAACGTCATCAACGACATCACCAGTTCCTCGCGGATCGGATCGATAGCCGGGTTGGTGATCTGCGCAAAGAGTTGTTTGAAATACGCGTAGAGCAGTTGTGGTTTCTCCGAGAACACCGCCAAGGGCTGATCAGACCCCATTGAGCCGATAGGCTCATATCCCGTGGCTGCCATGGGACCCAGTAGCGTACCGCGATCCTCGCGCGAATAGCCGAAGAGTTTCTCGCGCAGCACCAGTGTATCCGCATCCGGTTCGATCGGGGTGACAGCGTTGAAAAAGCCGTGGATCGATATCCGATTCTCCTCAACCCAGCGGCGGTACGGCTGCTGCCGGGCAAGCTGCATCTTGATCTCGGCATCCTTCATCAAGTGCCCACGCTCTACGTCCAGCAGTAACATCGTACCCGGACGCAGAGCGCCTTTTTCTCGTATCTGGTCGGCCGGAATATCCAGCACGCCGGCTTCCGAGGCAAACACCATGAAGCCATCCTTGGTAACGGTATAGCGCCCCGGACGCAACCCGTTGCGGTCGAGCATTGCGCC
>JABGOW010000173.1 GCA_018645275.1 Verrucomicrobiota bacterium | reverse complement strand
CGCTCTTTGGCTTCCGCCTGCTCTCCACTGCGAAGGAACATGATGCGACCAACCTCCATCAGAAAATCCTGTGGGTCACACGGTTTTGCGATGAACCCATCCACCTCGACATTGGCAAAGAATTCGGCCATGTTGGCCCGCGCCGTTAGCACAACAACCGGGTGTGACGGCTTGCCATTCTCGTCGAGTATGGATTTGAGAAAACCAATCCCCCCCATTCCCGGCATGCTCATGTCCAGAATGATGAGATCCGGCCGCTGCACCTTCAGGGCTTCCAGCCCCTTCTCTCCGCTCTCGGCCGTGACGACGTCATAGCCCTCGAAACGAAGAAAATCACCCAGCGTACGGCGTAAACTGGGATCATCATCGATCAATAAAATGTGTCGTTTGATGTCCTCCGACATGATGCATCTCTCCTTGAAAATAATCCGGACGCTCCGGCCCTACAGCACAAGCAGGCAGTCAACGCACAAATGGCTCCAAAGTCAACCGGAAATACCCGACAGCCGCGGGTGGCGACGTCGCTATTGGCTGCTAGTGCGACACGAAGGGGGCACTTGCGAGAAAGGCACCCGCTACGCTATCCAACAGCTTGCCCTCATCCCACGGCTTCGAGAGGGCTGGTATACCAAAATTGCGGAGCACATTCCCGGCAGCCTGATCCAAGTGTGCCCCCGTGAGCACCACAATCGGAATCCGAACGGTCGCGGAGTCTGCCTTTAGCCGCACAATGACATCACGCCCGGGAATATCGGGAAGCACCAGATCCAGGATAATGATGTCAGGCGACTCGCTCTCCACCAGCTCCAAGGCCTCTTGGCCTCCGCGTGCAGCAAGCACACGGTAGCCGTGCTCAACGATCTGCTCGTCAAGCGCACGGAGCACGTCTGGGTCATCATCCACAATCAGGACCATTGGGGGCTCGACGGTCGGTAGGCAGAACGAAATCCGGGTCCCCTTGTCAGCACCAGGCACCGGACTCTCAACTGAAAGTACTCCGTCGTGCATCTCGACAATCTCCTTCGAAATCGCCAAACCCAACCCGGAGCCACTCGGTTGGTCGCCAACGGTGAAATAGCGCTCCGTAACGCGCGTAACGGCATCCTTTGGAATTCCGATGCCATCATCGTCTACGGTAACGCAAACAAAACCTGGTCGGGCTTCGTCTTGGGAAACCGATACGTGCACATGGCCACCATCAGGGGTGAACTTTGTTGCATTACCAACAAGATTGAGCACGACACGCTCAATCTTCTGCGCATCGCAATTCACAAACCACAACCCGGTGCCCGTCTCGATTCTGAAGTCTATCGACTTCTGCTCAGCCTGCACGGCCAGCGTTTCTGCACTCCTCCTTACAAGACGACCGTACGGCACACGCGTTTTCGCCAGGGTCAACGTATGAGACTCGATCTTGCGGAGATCAAGAATGTCGTTCACCGTCATCAGCAACCGCTTGCAGTCCCCCTGCAACATCTCGAGGTACTTTGCTGCATGATCCGACAGCGGCCCAACAACCCCCTTTAGCATGTTTGCGATCGCGTAGATCATTGAGGTTAGCGGCGTCCGAAGCTCATGCGAGACATTCGAAATAAACTGCGAACGGTTTCGGTCGTGCTCTTCAAGCTTAGAAACCGCCTCTTCGAGCGCGTCCTGGGCGCGTTTTCGGACTGAGATGTCGCGAATGAAAAAGCAGAGGCGCCCCGTGGGATCGAGGTCCAAGCGGTTGACGGCGATCTCCGAGGGGAACGTTCCTCCGTCCTTACGCCGACACGATCCTTCGATCAGCGTATAGCGATGCGCCAGGAGGTTCTTCCGAATGGACGCCAGTACGGAGTCGTCTACACCACAAAGCAACCGTGTGACGGGCATCGCCTGTAGCTCCTCCTGCGAGTATTGCAGAAAATCGACTGCACGATGATTGCACTCTAGCACCGCTCCCTCTGAGTCCGTAATGAGAACAGCGTCATAGATACTCTGGAGAAGTCGCTCATAGGGTGAAGACGAAATGCCCGCCATCTCCTCCTGGGACTGACGGCCGAATGACGTTGCACCTACCCCTGAGCTGGGCTGCCGGATTGTTACCGTCCGTCCTCCAGCCCCCTTCCGCTTCCGGGAGGCAGCCAAGTTGATGCGCATTGTCCGCGCTGGTGCTACTTCATCGCTCATGTCATATTCCCTATTGCCGCCGCATGCTGCCGCTTGACTCCGACACTACCAGTGACCCACACCCCTGATCAATCCTAGATCACACTGCCCCCAACTCTTCCCGCTTAGGACATTCCCCGTTCTCGCCCTGCCTGTCCATGAGATCCTTCGGCAAGCTCAGGATGACACTTTCCTGGATTTTGCTGTCATGTCGAGCGAAGTCGAGACGTCTCGGGCGCTCATCATGCGGCAGAGTTGCCTCGACAGGCTCGGCATGACAGGAAGCCCTGGAGATTTGTCATCCTGAGCTTGCCGAAGGATCTCAAATGTGGGTTACGCGCAAAAACTGGGAATGCCCTGTTCCCGTTGGATTGACACAACTCCACAGAATGGTAGATTCCCATCTGATCTTTCAATCTAACCCTTATCACCCCGGAGAAGATTCCCATGTGCGAAGACTGCGGCTGTAGCCAGGCCAACCACACGCATGCTGTCGGCCACCACCACCACGATGACCACACGCACGAGCATGACCACGATGCCTCAGGCCGCACGATCCTGCTCGAGCAGAAGATCCTCTCGCGCAATGATGAGATTGCCGCGCAAAACCGCACATGGCTAGCTGAACGCGGTGTGGTAGCCGTCAATATGATTTCGTCCCCGGGCTCCGGGAAGACATTCCTGCTTGAGCGAACGCTTGAACGGCTTCGCGGCAAGCTTGGTTGTGCCGTGATTACGGGGGATCAGCAGACTCAAAATGATGCCAAGCGGCTTGAAGGCAAAGGGGCCGTTGTCAAACAGATCGAGACGATCAGCTCCTGTCATCTCGATGCCGAACAGATCGCCCGCCTACTGCCGGAAACGATTGGCTCGGATACGAAGCTGCTTTTCATCGAGAACGTGGGGAACCTGGTATGCCCATCTGCATTCGACCTTGGGGAGCACTTCAAGATTGCCCTGCTCTCGACAGCGGAGGGCGAGGACAAGCCCGTGAAGTATCCCTCCCTGTTTACGCAGGCTCCCGTCGCCGTACTCACAAAGATGGACCTGGCGCCCCATCTGGACTGGGATATCGCAGTCTGTCGACAGCACCTACGCTCCGTGCGTCCAGGTGTATTCATCTTCGAACTGAGCGCAAAGACCGGCGAGGGTATGGATGCATGGATCGACTACCTGCAGGGCCTCGTAGCTGGAAACTGAGGATCGGCTATGTCAGAACGCGCGCCTTTTCGGATGGGCCCTATGCCAATGCGTCACTGACTTCCTTGAGGAGCTGGTCTGGCGGGATCGGCTTCTCAAGAATTGCCTTCACGGGCAACCAGCTGCTATCGGGCTCAAAGGCGAACGGCAGGTTCAGTGCGCGCTTGATTCCCGTCAGCATGATGACGACGGTCTTCTCCAACTCGGGGATGTCCTTGAGCCGACGACTCACGTCAAATCCCTCGGTATCATGGGTCATCATGACATCAAGAAGGATTAGATCAGGAATCTCTTCTTTTGCTTTGGCCACGCCAGAATCACCATCATGGGCGCTAAC
>JABGOW010000406.1 GCA_018645275.1 Verrucomicrobiota bacterium | reverse complement strand
CTTTGGTCGTATGGACCAGCCGCTCCGCCGTCGCGTGCTCGCCTGCCGCCAGGGCGGCGCGAAGCCGCTCAACTACCGTAGCGTGCGAGGCGCTGAACTTGAGAAGCAGGTTACGATAGAGCTTCTGGTTCCCCCCGACCCGCGCCAAACCATCGGCATGATCGATGCCGGGAAGCTGCGGAAAGGCCTGAACAGCAGCGTCACCCCCCGGAGAATCGACCTCACTCACACCTACGTCCGAAACCGACCGGGGAGTTGCCCAACGCCCTAGGGTCCGCAGCAGCGCTACGGGATCAATGGGTTTGGCAACATGATCGTTCATGCCGGATTCCAGGGCCTGCTCACGATCCGAAGCCATGGCGTTGGCCGTCATGGCGATGATAGGCAAGTCCTTAAAGTGGGGGTTGGCACGAATGCGCGCCGTCGCCTCAAATCCATCAAGCACCGGCATCTGGATGTCCATGAATACGGCGTCATAGGACTCCCGCTCCACTTCTGCTACAGCTTCCTCTCCATCGGATACCGCGGTGACCACAACACCCGCATTCCGCAGAATCTCGCACGCGACTTCCTGGTTGATTTCGTTGTCCTCCGCAACCAGAACGCGCGCTCCTCGTACGGCTCGTTGGGCCGCTTCATCCTGCTCGCTACGGGGGGCCGAGGCATGCGGCGTCTCCACGTGCAACGCATCCGCAATGGCGTCAAACAACGCAGAGGGATTGACGGGCGTCGTAATGAATCCCTCAATCCCCAACTCTGCGGCTCGTGCACCCCAGGTTTCAAGCGCAGGGGACGCAACCAGGATGCATGCGGGTGGGTTTCGATCACGCAGGCTCTCCTTGATCTCGACCGCAACCGCAAGACCATCACCACCCGCGAGCTGCGCGTCCATCACCACCAACCGAATGGGGGTGTTTCCCGTGCCAACGCTCAGCAAGGCCATCGCTTCATCATGCGTCTCTGCCCCATTCACGCTCAACCCGAAGGACTGCAGCATGCCAACCAGAATATCGCGCGATGTCGGGTTGTCATCAATGACAAGCGCCTGCATGCCCTCTAGATGCGCGGCGGTCACCCCCGGCAACGACTCCAGTTCCGGACCAAGCCCAAACGTCGCCGTGAACGCAAACACGCTCCCCTTCCCCGGGATGCTTTCAACCTCAATGGCACCATCCATCATAGAAACAAGACTGCGGCAGATCGCAAGCCCCAGCCCGGTCCCGCCATAGTTCCTCGTTGTGGAGCTATCGGCCTGGTTGAAGGCCTGGAACAGATGACCGATCTGGTCTTTGTCCAGCCCGATGCCTGTGTCGCGCACACTGAAGCGCAGCGCAACGCTGTCGGATTGACGCTTGTCGACAGCAACGGAGACAACGACCTCTCCGGCATCCGTAAACTTCACAGCATTGCCCGATAGATTTGTCAGCACCTGCCCCAGACGCAGCGGATCTCCCATTAGGGATAGCGGCACATCCGGATCAACGGCAAACAGAACGTCCAGGTTCTTCTTGTCCCGAGCTCTCACGGCAACAAGATCGCCGACACCATCGAGCACGTCCTGTAGATTGAATGGAATCGTCTCCATATTGAGCTTGCCGGCTTCGATCTTGGAGAAATCCAGGATATCGTTGATGATGTGGAGCAGAGCCTTCGCCGCCGTGCTGATCTTGCGGACATAGTTTGATTGTTTCGGGTTGAGCTCCGTCTGTTCGGCAAGGTAGGCCATGCCCATAATCGCATTCATAGGGGTTCGGATTTCGTGGCTCATGTTGGCCAGGAAATAGCCCTTCGCCTCGTTGGCCGCATCAGCGGAACGGCGAGCTTTGAGCGCATCGTCGCGAGCCTCGATGAGGTCTGCCTCTGCCCGTTTGCTCTTGGTGATGTCCGTGACGACCCCAACCATCCGAAGCGGGACCCCCGCTGCATCGCGCTCAACAATGGCCCCATTGGATGCGACCCAGCGGATGCGGCCCTGCTTCGTGACCGCCCTGTATTCCACATCAAGGTCATCCCGCCTTCCGCTGCAGTAGTCCTCTTCAGCTTGTAGAACCCGATCCCGGTCCTCCTCATAGATGGACTCCTCGAAAATCTCGCGGGTAGGAGGCACCTCTGACAGGGCATATCCCAAAATCTCTGCCCAGCGTTCATTGTAGACGCTCACGCCTGTCCGCAAATCTACATCCCAGAATCCGAGCTCACCACCACGAAGCGCCAACTCCAGGCGTTGCTGGCTAGACAGAAGCGCCTTCTCGGCAAGCTTGCGTTCATCTATCTCCGCGGCCATGCGGCGATGCCAGAGCACGAAACTCGCCACAAGATAGAGGATCACGACCAATGATCCAGCAACCACCTTCGATATCAAGATCCAGTCGACGCTCTGCTCGACGCTCACACCAATCTCTGCACCGTCAGCGCCAGAGATGACGGCATTCTGCCTGTCGGCAGGAGAATCGACGCAGCCCGTCAGACAGCATAGCAGCAACGCGCAGCCACAGAGCCCTCTCAACGCTCTCCCCCACATGCCTTTCGTATTCATGCTCATGCCCACGTCCCAGATTTCTGCTTTCGACCTTCGACTTTCGACTTTCGACTTTCTCTCCTACTCAACATACCGCCTCTCTACGCGACTCCCGAACGAACAGATAATCTCGTAAGAGTGGGTCCCTTTCAGCGAGGCCCAGTCCTCAACCGTGATGGCTGCGGGACCATGACCACCAAGACAGACGACCTCATCCCCACAGGCAGCATCCGGCACCGGGTTCAGTGATACCGTTGTGTAGTCCATGGACACGCGCCCAAGAACCTGACACGCCGTGCCGTGAATCAGCACATGCCCTCGATTGGATAGAGCCAGCGGCAACCCATCCGCATAGCCTGCGGAGATGGTCCCCACCAGCATGTCGTGCGGGAGGCGATAACTGCAGCCATATCCAATGTGCGTTCCTTTTGGCAGCTTTCGCACGGCCGTCAAGCGAGTCTTGAGCGTGAGCACCGGCTGAAGATCAAGCGACCGCTGGCCCTCCGTCTCGAACGAGCCGTGGAGATTGATCCCCGTGCGAACAGCATTAAAGGGATCACGGTAGGAACGCGGAAAACTGTTGATCGCATCGCTGTTGGCCATATGGCGCAACGAGAAA
Source organism: Verrucomicrobiota bacterium (assembly GCA_018645275.1). GTDB lineage: Bacteria > Verrucomicrobiota > Kiritimatiellia > UBA8416 > UBA8416 > JABGOW01. Next base: position 549 of record JABGOW010000406.1, on the reverse strand, counting down.
CCCACCCCTTCGTCCTTCAGTACTGAAAGGAGCTCAAGAAACGCATCAATCTGGCGATTCGTGTACTCACTACCACTCCGGTAGGCCACCGGGAAGTGGGAGTAGATGCCCTGGCAGTTGAGGTGCGAAAGCGCCATGGTCTGACGAATCACGGTGGCGGCCTCCTGCACAGGGATGCCCAGCCGCCCCATTCCCGTATCGATCAGGAACTGACACGATGCCAACTGGCCCAAGGCCCCGGCAGCCCTGCTAATGCGGCTCGCGGTCTCCACATCCGTGATAGGAAGCACAATCCCCGCCTCGACGGCAGGCGGAATCTCCTCCGCCAGCACCCCCCCGAGAATCTGCACCGGAAGGCCGCACTCACGTAGCGACAGGGCTTCATTCAGCTCTGCGACACCAAATCCGGCACAGCCAGCATCCTTCAGGGCCGCCGCGATGCGTTCAACACCCAATCCGTAGGCATTGGCCTTCAGAACACCAATAACACGACAGGGGGCAACGGTATCCGCAATCTTGCGGTAATTCTGCCGTAACGTTCCCAGGTTG
>JABGOW010000465.1 GCA_018645275.1 Verrucomicrobiota bacterium | reverse complement strand
TTATGGAGTTGGCTTCGTTTCTGGTTCAGCCCCTTTTCGGATAGGGTCAAGCCACGGGCGGGACAAGCCGACACGACACCGGATTCATCTGTAGCGGACGTTCCAGAGGAACAGGCCCTGTGGGGGGGCCGTCGGCACGCGGGCAGTGCGAATGCACGATTCCAGCACAGATTCTGTCTCAGAGGCATCAACCTCCCCTTTTCCAACCCGAAGTAGCCATCCCGTTAGGCACCGGACCATCCTATAGAGAAAGCCCTCACCACGGGCAACAATGACAATGCGCTTACCATCCTTACGCACTTTGAGTTCGTGCAGCAGCCGAATGGTCGAGCCTTTGAAGCCGCCACGTGGCACCGACGTGAATGCCGCAAAATCGTGCAACCCCTCCAACACCGCGGCCGCCTGGCGCATGGCCTCTATGTCAAGGTGCTGCGGAACGTGGAGACAGTGCAGGCGATCTGTTGGCGGCATGGTTGCACTGTTCCAGATGAAGTAGCGATATTCCTTGTCCTTCGCCAACTTGCGGGAGTGGAAGCTGGCGTGGGCCTCTTCAACCCGCATGATCCGAACATCTTCAGGAAGGAGCGCGTTCATGGCCCTCATAAGCGCTACGGTCGTAAAGGGCTTCTCCAGATCAAAATGGGCAACTTGTCCACGAGCGTGAACGCCCTGATCCGTCCGCCCACTGCCGTGTACTTTGACGCGTTCACCGTTCAAGCGAAACAGGACAGCTTCCAGGCGGCCCTGAACCGTCACGTCACTTGGCTGCACTTGCCAGCCACAGTAGTGGGTTCCATCAAAGCCCACCGTTATCTTGAAACGCTTCATTCGTACGCGATATCCAAATCAGCCTCAAATCCCTCGCGATCAAGATGGCCTTGGAGAATCACTTGGGCAGCCATCTTGTCAATGACGCCTTTCCGCTTCCCTCTGCTCATGTCGGCTTCCAGCAACGTACGCTCAGCCATCGCAGAACTGAGCCGCTCGTCGCTCATCACGATCGGTAGCCCGGTGCGCTCACCGAGACGAGCGGCAAAGGCCTCCACCTTCTCCGCCATGGGCCCAGCCGAGCCATTCATATTCAAGGGAAGCCCCACCACAATCGTCTCAACGCCCTTCTCGCGGCAGACCTCGCAGACCTTCGCTATGGCATCCTTCAAGCCCTTGATGTGCAGCGTACAGAGACCAAGAGCGATGGATCCCAGCGGATCGCTAATGGCAACACCCACGCGCTTCTCACCGTAGTCGATTCCCAGTGTTCTCACTACAGGACACCGTCATAGCCACCATCGGAATCCAGTAGTTGCACCATGGCCTTCACTTCCTGCGCCCGATCCTTCGGGCAAATCATGGTCACACCATCAGCCTGTACCACGACCAAATCCGAAACGCCAATCAGCGCCGTCAGGCGACCGTTCGAGACCACGATGTTGCCCGTGGCATCCAGCGCCTTACAGTCTCCGATCGCGACGTTGGCAGCTTCGTCCTTGTCAAAGTGATCCTCAAGTGCCGGCCACGATCCAACATCGAACCAACCGAAAGCCCCGCTCGCGGTCACTATATTGTCTGCCTTCTCCATGACCGCGTAGTCGATCGAGATCTTTCCAAGCTTTCCATATTCCTCGGCAAGTCGCTCGTCAAACGAAGCCGTATCAACAACCGACTGCATGGCCTCGGCCATGGCAAGCAACGGGGGTTGAAAAGCCCCGAGCGCCTTCAGCAGGGCATCGGCTGACCAAATGAACATCCCGGAATTCCAAAAGAAGTCGCCGGAGTCAACATAGCCCTGCGCCGTAGTAGCATCGGGCTTCTCGACGAAGCGCTTCGCCGCTCGGAAGGCAATCTCGCCTCCACTGTCAATCGTGTCACCGCACTCGATATACCCGAATCCCGTGCTTGCAAACGTAGGCGTTATGCCGATCGTGACAAGGCTGGCATCCTGCTCGGCAAGCGCAAACCCCTCTTCGAGGGTCTGCCGGAAGACGTCGAGATCCTTGATCACATGGTCCGCCGTCAGAATACAAAAACTCCCGTTTTCGCAGCGGGCTTTGACGATGGCAGCCCCCAGCGCACAAGCCGCCGCCGTATCGCGCCCAACCGGCTCGCCAATGATGTTCTCTGGGGGCAGCTCGGGAACGGCTTCGCGCGAGACCTCAACCAGCGATGCGTTCGTGATGACAAGAACGCGTTCTGGCGGGATGAATCCCGCTAGCCTCTCCACGGCTTGCGCCAGCATCGGCCTATCACCCACAATGGAAAGTACCTGCTTGGGTCTCTTGGATGTGCTTAAGGGCCAGAAACGCTCCCCTTTTCCGCCTGCCATAATGACTGCATATCGGTTGTCCTGCATCGTCTGAGATCTCCACTTTGGTTGCGATCCGGAATTGGATCCATACGTCATGAGTTATCGTTAAGCTCGAAAATGCACCCCAGGCCCTGCAGGGTAAGATTGGGAGCCACAGAGAACGGCATATCAGCCCCCGATAAGACCCACTCTGCAAACCCGCCCGTGGCACAGAGTGTGACGGGGGTGGAGCCAAGCCCGACTTTGAGATGCTCCACAATCTCACGGACCATCCCGCGATAGCCGATATGAGCACCGATACGCATGGCGCCCTCGGTACTCCGACCTACCCAGCTGCAACGCCCCCGCAAGCGTATGAGAGGGAGGAGTGCGGTGCGGTCGGCGAGGTAATCCGTCATGAGCGGTAACCCTGGCGCGATGACACCGCCCACATAGACCCCACCCGAGGCAATGACATCAAACGTCAGCGCCGTCCCAAAATCGGCCACGATAACCGGAGCTCCGTGCTTCGCAACTGCGCCGCAGGCATTTGCCAGTCGATCGGCGCCAATCGTCGCGGGCTTCGGGTAGTCAATGGTCACGCTGAGCTTGGATGCGTGCGTGACCAGCATCGGATCCTGCCCCACATGTTTGCGGAGCATCTTAATCCAGCGACGATTGTCTCCCGGGACGACGGACCCCAACACAACCCCCTTGACGGCACCCCGCTTCAGAATCCGGGCAAGGGCCCTTTCGACGCCCTCGCGATCGCTAATCCCGCCGCGAACATGCTCAACATACCGAACGCCCCCCGGCAGTACCACGCCGAGGGCTGTGCTTGTATTTCCCACGTCGACAGCCAAACACCGCATTATTCAGAAATCTCCAACGAAAGGTCAACCGAGGGCGCCGAGTGCGTGAGGCAGCCCAGCGAGATTGCATCGACACCCGCCATCGCAGCTTCCTCCACATTGGCGAGCGTAATGCCGCCGGACGCCTCAAGTTTGCTGCGGCCAGCCGTTATGGCAACGCATTTGGCCATCATGTCCGCCGACATGTTATCCAACAGAATCCACTCCGGCTCCCCTTTCAGGGCGCTTCTAAGCTCCGCTTCCGTTTCGACCTCAATCTCAATCTCCAGGTCGGGATACGCGAGCCGAGCCGCCTTGACAGCCTCCCCTAGGTCTCCATCGCCGCCGTCGCTCCAGAGACGGCGGTGGTTGTCCTTGATCATAACCTTGTCGAAAAGCCCAATACGATGATTCGTTCCTCCGCCGCACAACACCGCGTATTTCTCAAGTGAACGCAACCCCGGCGTGGTCTTGCGCGTGTCCAGAATGGCGCAATCATGGCCCGAGATTCGCTTCCCGAACGTCGCCGTGAGCGTGGCGATCCCAGTCATGCGCTGCATGAAATTCAGCGCCGTCCGCTCGC
>JABGOW010000319.1 GCA_018645275.1 Verrucomicrobiota bacterium | reverse complement strand
CATCTCGCCGGTCCCTATACGTACCGGGAAACGGTGCTCAAGCCGCGGCCGGGCGATCGGTACTACGACAGCTTCGGGGTCCACAATCCGAAGATCACGCGGCACGGCGATACCTTCGTGCTGTATTACATCATGATTCCCAGTGATGCGTATTGTGCGACAGAGGCCTTCAAGCAAAGTGCAGGCGGGTATCAGATGGGGGTCGCAACCGCCACGTCCATCGAAGGCCCCTGGACTCGCTGCGATGAGCCGGTTGCGGCCATCAACAATCCGGCCCTGTGGATCCATGAGGACGGTAGTGTCTTTGCGCTGGGTAAGGACAAGAATCTGAGGAGCTCGGACGGACGTATCTATTGCCGTATGGTGACGTTTAGGGCGGATTCCCTTTTTGGCGAGTACAAGCCGACCTTCGGCATGCGCAACTCCCTGCCAAATGGATACGAGCTCGAGGATCCCTGTGTATGGTATGCCAACGGACAGTACAACATCCTGGTCAACGACTGGAAGGAGTGCTCCTACCTGCCCGGGCACCCCACGCTTTACTACTATTCGACGGATGGAAAGCAATTACATCTCTACACGGATCTGCCGGTTATCGATGGAAGTAATCGCGTCGAATACGATGATGGCCGCGCCGAGAAATTCCTGCGGATGGAACGTCCCAACGTTTTCGTGAACGAAAAAGGGGAAGTAGAGGCGATTATGAGCACCGCTCTAAAGGACTACGAAACGACCACGCATATCATTGTGTGGCCGGTGGACCGCTTCTACCCAGCAGTCAACCCAGACGGTGAAGGAAGATAGCATGTCCATTCGACTTAGAACGCTTATTGCATTCGTGCTTATCGCGCTCTTGGGCTGTGTGAGAAAGGCTGATCTTACGATCCTTCCGGTGCCTGAGAATGTTCGGGCCTATTCCCGTCAGCTTCGGGCTGATCTTTATTGGGGGGAAGGTGATCTGTGGCGCACCGATAAACAGTTGTACTACGAGGTCCAGCGTGCGGATACCGAGGAGGGCCCTTTTGAGACCATTGAACGACTCCATCCTACAGAACCGATAGCGGAAGAGAAAGTGAGCATGAAATGAGATTGGAAAAGCATCATATTACTGCGCCCCGGGATCGGGTGCGGGTGTCTCAGAAGCTGGGATTCGGTGTGGGGGCGATGGTGGCCGTGATTGCCGTGAATGCGGTTGCCGGATTGTCGCAGTTGTACCTGAACGTCGGGCTGAAGCTCAGCCCCGTGTTGGTGGGTATTGTCATGATGCTCCCGCGACTCTGGGATGCCTTCACGGACCCAGCCGTTGGACACTTGAGTGACAACACCCGTTCCCGGTGGGGCCGCCGCATTCCGTATGTCTTTGCCGGGGCCATCATCACCGGGTTGACCTATATGCTGCTCTTCTCGGTTCCACGTGGTTGGGGTGACATGGCGATGCTCGTCTACTTCACGGTGATGTCGCTTCTGTTCTTCACCGGAATCACGATCTACAGCATTCCTCAGGGCGCACTCGGACTGGAAATGACGCCGGACTATCATGAGCGCACGCGCATTTTTTCTTACTCCGCATTTTTTGCTGGGGTCGGTGGGTTGGCCCTTCCCTGGTTTTACTGGTTGGCTAACCGCCCGGTCTTTGCTGATGAGGTGGAAGGTTTGCGATGGGTGGGTGTCGGTGTAGGCATCGCCCTGATGCTCTGCGGCCTGACTTGCGCGCTGGTCTGCAAGGAAGGTAAGCGCGACCAGGCTATGCATCAAACCAAAACCAAATTCTGGCAGAGCTTCAGTGCGACGCTGAAGAATCCGTCTTTTGTTTGGCTGATTTCCATCATCATTCTGGTCGCGGTCGGGTTCAATCTGGTTGGTGGATTTGGCAGCTATGTGACGATCTACTATCTCTACGGTGGTGATACGGCGGCAGCCTCCACCTTGATGGGTGTTTTCGGGACCGTCTGGGCTGTCACGACGCTGGCGGGCATCTACCCGATGAACTGGATTTCCGCCCGTATTGGCAAGCGCAAGACCGTGATGTTGTTTCTGATGATCATGGGTGTGGGAAATCTAAGCAAGGTGGTTTGCTACAATCCGACGTATCCCTACCTGGTGCTGATTCCGGCGGTTATGCTCTCGGGCGGCATGCTGGTTCTCTTCACGTTAGGTGCCTCCATGATGGCCGATGTCTGCGATGAAGAAGAAGTACGAACGGGCATCCGTCGTGAAGGTATCTACCAGGCTTCGTACGGTTGGTGGATGAAGCTGGGCACGGCATTGGGGCCTTTGGTGTGCGGGATCATTCTGGAAGCAACGGGGTTTGACGCCAATTTGGATACACAACCGGAGCGGTCGCTCTACCTGATCCGTGCGTGGGATATACTACTGCCATCATTCATCTGTTTCGTTGCCGTTTACCTTCTGAAGAAGAGTCCATTGACCGAAGAACGCGCCTATGAAGTGAAGCAGATTCTGGCGAAACGACGTAGGGAAGACGCATGACCACCACGTGTACGGCTGCTTCGTGTTCCGGATCCTAATAGAGAGGAATGACAATGAGTTATCGCAGTACGTCCCGCTCGACCTGGAGTACCTTGCTCTGCTTAACGGCTCTCTTTTGGGGATTTGGGATTGCTGGCGTGAATGCCACGGTCGCTATGGCGGAGATCAACCCCACATTGGAATCGTTGCAGGCGAACTTCAAGACGCCGGACTGGCTACAGGATGCCAAACTGGGTGTTTACACACATTGGGGGCCGGTGACGCAGGCGATTCGGCACCATGAGCAGGGGGACTTCGGGTGGTATGCGCGGTTTATGCACGCGGAAGGACATGCGGCGCAGGCCTATCATCGTCAGCACTATGGCGACCCGAAAGAGGTCCCTTACACGAAGGTGATCGAGGCGTTCACAGCGCCGAAGTTCAATGCCGAGGAGTGGGCGCAGATGGTGGCAGACGCCGGCGCCAAGTTCGCGGGGCCCGTCTCGATTCATCACGACAACTTCGCGATGTGGGATTCGGATATTCACCGCTGGAATGCGAAGGATATGGGGCCGAAGCGTGACATCACGGGAGAGCTGGAGACGGCCTACCGCAAACGTGGACTCAAGTTTCTCGGCGCGTTCCACCACGGCTTTACTTACCACTATTACCAGTACGCTCGGAAGCCGGGCTACCAGGGGGCTGACCCGGCATATGCCGACCTCTACGGTCCTGTAGACGAGCGCGACAGTAAGAAGCAGTTTATTCCTCGCCCGTTCCAGGAGCAGTGGCTCGCGCTGGTGAATGAGTACGTCGAGAAGTACAACCCGGACGTGATCTACTACGACTTTGGCCTCGGCTGGCAGGACAAGGATATCCAGTACCAGATGTATGCCGACTATTACAGCCGCGCGAAAAAGAACGGGCAGTCGGTGACGGTCCTGCAGAAGGAGCGCGATGAATTGCATCGCACGTTTGCAACGATGGACCTTGAACGAGGCCGCATGGACGAGTTGACCGATTACACGTGGACGACGGACACCTCGGCCGGACCGTGGTTCTACCACAAGAATCCGACCTGGGAGGATTCCAATGCGATGATCGACATGTTCGTCGATATTGTCTCAAAGAACGGCGTGATGATTCTCAACGTGGCACCCGACTATGAGGGCGCCTTTCCGTCTGAGATGAAGAACATGCTGGCCGACTTTGGCGCGTTCACCAAACAGAACGGCGAGGGCATTTTTGGAACCCGCCCGT
>JABGOW010000463.1 GCA_018645275.1 Verrucomicrobiota bacterium | reverse complement strand
GCGGCTGCGTTTACTCCCCAAACGGTCCACGAAAGCCCGTAGGGAATTTCTGTTGATGCGTGAACGCTGAATTGGGTCTCCGGAAGCAGGTCGAGGGGGCGTCGCGTCTCCTGGTTTTGTGTGTCAAGAAGCGTGGCCCCTGCCCCGAGCGTGAGTGGCCCAAGGTGCACCTCCGCCTCCAGTTCACCACCAGTGATGCGGGCCTCTCCTATGTTTGCAAAGGTCGCAGTACCCGATGCGTCCCGGGTGGAGGTGATGAGGTCACTCACCTTGGTGTGGAACAGGGCTCCCGAGATGCGTGGTGTGCCCTTGTAGTGAAATCCTGCCTCCACGCTTTCCGCAGTTTCGCTCGCAAGGTCGGGGTTGCCGCCGACCCCGTATTGTTCCCGCATGGAAGGGAAACGGGACTTGTGTAAGGCGGAAAGATAGATGTCAACGCTGTCTCGCGGTTCATAGGTAACCCCCACAACGGGGTTGAACAACTCGTCGTCATCGCTCAGCCGCTGTTCTGTGCGGTCAATGCCAATTGCCGCAGTGGCTTTCCATACTGATCCGAGCGTATAGACATCCTCCAACCCCAGCGAGTAGGTCTCCTGTGCGGATATGTCCCACGCGTTGCCGCTGTTGGATTGCTGGCAAACGTCGTCGTGGTGGACGCTTAGGCTTCCCTGTATACTGTGGCGCTGTGTGGAGGGGAGGGCATAGAGCAGAAGCAAACCGGTCGTCTCGTTCTCATAGGTAGACACCCACTGGCGTTCGTCGAAGAGGCTGCTGCTGAATGCATCCAGCACGTTCTCATGCTGCACCACGTATGCCTTTGCATCCAGGCTGGCCCCACTTTGGGAAAGCCATGTGGCGCCTATGCTGCTGACCAGTCGCTTCCACGATGAGAAGCGCCAGTAGCGCGGCCGGTATACCTCTGTTGCCGTGGGGATGCCATACTCGGAGTCGATGTATGAGAACCCTCCAGTGATTTCCACATTCTCTCGTGGCCAGACGTAGGCTTTCACCATCAGGCTGATATCGTCGTAGTCGCTGTTGGTGCGGAGTTGCCGTCCGCTGCTGCTGTTCCAGTCGAACCCGTCGGATTGGTTTCGGGTCAGGCCGGCCACGATGGCGGTGTTTGTGGTTCGAGCAACCGTGGCTGCCTGCATGCGAAGGGCCCCGTTTTCTCCGGCTCGTGCATGAATGGTGGTGGCGCCTTCATCCGGGCGTCTCGTCGTGACGCGTAGCGTGCCTCCCATGGTGTTGGGGCCATACAGCACAGAGCCAGCTCCCTTTACAACGGTGATGGATTCGATCCAGTACGCGGGGAGATGGCGAAGATCAATCGTGTGGAAGAAGGGCTCGTAAAGAGGGATGCCATCGACGAGGAGCGTGATCTGTCCCGCATTGAATCCGCGGAGTCGCACGCGGGATTCGCCTTTGTCGCCTTCGGTTACCGTCGTGCCGGAAAGGAGGGCAATCGTATCGCCAGCATGGTCTGCTGAGGTGAGCGCCGTCAGCGTGCGGTCCTGTGTAGACGTTGCACCAAGGTGTCGGTGCGGCAGTGCGGGGGCGGTGACGATGAGATCGGCGTGGCAATAGGCGTTTGTAGTGGCTAGGGCATGGGATCCGGTGAGTACGACAGCTACAGCACAGCACCATAGGAGTGCGGGTGTGTGTTGATTATGAAATGCCATTGTGGTTCCTAGTGTTTGGCGTGTGTTGCTATGACCAACGTAACAGAGGAGCCGTCTGAGAGGCAACCGCCAGGGCTTAGGGTATTCCCCAGTTTCACCTCCCGCGTTGTGCCAGATTGACACTGGAAGTTGGGCGGGCGGTGAGTTAGGCTACAGCCACGTGAATTTCGTTGGCTATCATGGAGGATAGGGTCTTGGATAAACGCACGCACAGTGGGGTTGTTGCTGGAGTTCTTTTGGGGTCGGTGTGGGCTGCGTCAGAGGTTGCCTTGGGTACGTTGCTTCGAACGGTGGCGCTTCCGTTGAGGGGGTCACTTCTCACTGGGATAGGCGTGGGCATTCTGTTTGCGGCTTTCGGTTATCGTCACCAACTAAAGTCCGTTGCGATTGCGTTGGTCATTGCGGTTGTCGCCAAGGTCGCGTTTGCCCCATCTTTCGGATTCGGGATCACGATCATTAATTCTTCGTTCGCGGTACTGCTTGAAGGGGCCTGTGTTATCGCACTCCTGGCTCTCCTGCGAGAGCCGCTTCGTCGGCATGTGTGGCTCAGGGCTGGCGGCGCTCTGGTTGCCATGCTTTTCGCCGGTACACTCTTTCATGCCATTGGCTTGCACCTCGCTCCGTGTGCCTATCTCAAGAGTCTGAGCGCACCGATGTTCTTCCTTCGTGAGACGGTGGGGTGGAGTCTGCTCTCAGCCTGCACGGCACCGTTGGGCTACGCCGCAGGAGTGCGTTGGTCAGCGCGCTATTCGCCCGATGGAACGGGCGTGTTCTCAACGTTCTCGTATGTGGGTGTAATCGCGGTGTGCTGGTTCTGCTGTGGCATCACGCTATGGCTGCAGCTCTGAAAGTCCGGACGGATATGATTCGATTTGTGCTCAACCGCAGTGAAGTCACCACGGATGCAGCCGCTGGTGCAGTGTTGCTTGATGTTCTGCGTGGCGAGTTTGGATTGCATGCAACGAAAGAGGGGTGCCGTGAGGGCGATTGCGGGGCGTGTTCGGTTCTTGTGGGTCAGCGCTATCCGGACGGTGTTCGCTATCGCACTGCGGGCTCCTGCCTCTTGCCCGTGGGAGCACTACAGGGAGTCCACATTGTCACGCTCGAAGGCCTGAATGAGGGTGAGCTGTCGTTGGTTCAGCAGGCCATTGTTGATGAAGGGGCCACGCAGTGTGGCTTCTGCACGCCCGGGATCATCATTGCACTCACCGGTTTTCTTCTGAGCAGCGATGCCTTAAGTCTGGATGATGCCTATGCTGCCGTCGAAGGCAACATTTGCAGATGCACGGGGTATACCTCTGTTCGCCGGGCCGTGCAACGGCTTGTGGAGCGGATTGCGCTTCAGGAAGGGAACGGGGTGTTTCGTGTTGAGGCCCTTGTTGCTGCGGGGCAGCTTCCAAGCTACTTTCTTGAGGTCTCCGAATGGCTTGATGGGCTTCCTGCGGTTTCTTCGCCTGATGCTGCAGAGGGCGTTGCGGTCACGGTCGCCGGTGGCACGGATCTGTTCGTGCAGCAGGCGGCCGCGCTCCGTTCACGGCCGCTGCGCTTTATCGGGGATGAGCCGGAGTGGCGTGGCATTGAGCGCCGTGACGACCATATTGCGATCGGTGCCGCCGTGACGGTGGAGGAACTCAAACAGAGCCCGATTATGCGGTGCATCTTCCCGGTATGGGATCGTGCGCTGCAGCTCGTCTCGTCGACTTTGATTCGCAATCGCGCCACTGTGGGCGGCAACATTGTCAATGCCTCCCCAATCGGCGACCTCACGATCCTGTTGCTCGCGATGGATGCAGCGCTTCGAATTTTCAGCCCTAAGGGGGAGAGGTGTGTTTCGCTCGATGGATTCTATCAGGGCTACAAGCAGTTCGACCTTAGGGAGGGTGAGTGGATCGGCGAAGTGATTCTTCCCGAGCCGCCCGCTGAGGAGGTGCTGAGCTTCGAGAAAGTTTCGCGTCGAGAGCACCTTGATATCGCCAGCGTCAATACGGCCATGTCAATTGAGGTGAGCGAGGGATGCATTTCGAAGGCGCGTCTCTCTGCGGGTGGTGTGG
>JABGOW010000265.1 GCA_018645275.1 Verrucomicrobiota bacterium | reverse complement strand
CTTCAGGCTTTGCATCTTTGCAGCGCGGCGAGTCTTTCCGCCGGACTTGATGGCGCCCGCCACCTGGTCGAAGATGCGCATGAAGCTCAAGGGGCCGGATGGAACGCCACCGCCAGAGAGTTTCTCCCGGCTGCTACGCAATGTGCTCAAATCGGTTCCCGTACCCGAGCCATACTTGAATAGCATCGCTTCTGAGGCTGCCAAACGCATGATGTCTTCCATCGTGTCGTCGACGGACTGAATGAAACAGGCCGAGCCCTGGGGGCGCTTGTAGGTATCGTCTATCTGATCGCAATGCTGCGTTTCAGGATTCCACGCATAGCTCGCGCGACTGCTGGACGTATGCCCATAGATGTTGTAAAGGCCAACGTTGAACCACACCGGACTGTTGAACGCACCAATCTGATTCACACAGGCATAGGAAAGCTCGGTGTAGAAATTCTCGGCATCCTCGGGAGTGGCGAAATAGCCGTCACTCAACCCCCAGTCCGCGATGGTGCGCGTAACACGGTGGATGAGCTGTCGCACGGAATACTCACGCTCCTCGGAATCGAGGGCGCCAAAAAAGTACTTCGACGCCACAACGTTCGTTGCAAGCATCGACCAGGACTTCGGAACTTCGACGTTGTCCTGCTCGAATACGCAATTGCCTTTGCCATCGGAAATCTCGGCACGGCGACGCTCCCACTCCAGCGCCGCAAAGGGGTCTTCACCCTTGGGAGAAAGGACGCAATCAACTTTCATTCCTGCCGATTTCGCCTTGCGATCACCCTCGCCTGACTTGCGCGTACTCTTGGACCTGCTGCTCCGCCCGCGGCCGGCCGACTTGACCTCCGCAATATCAGCGGTTTCCTTGACATCAAGCATGTAACTACCTCCCCACAAACATATTATAAAGAAAGACGTGCCTTCGAACGAAAACACTATATCTAGACGCTGAAAGCGACATTACCCACTACATCTTGTGCCTTACAAGATAAAACAATTCGTTAATTCTATGACAAATTTATCGGGAAATTATAACCCACTCAGATAAAGTGACTTACCCAAAAATACCCGCTCGCGAACTATGTTCATGCCGTGCACCGAATCCTCAACGGATTCGAAACGGCAGAAATTGGCGGAGCGGCGATTGGCAGAATGCCCAAGAGCCAACAGACACAGGAGTATCAGGCATATTGCGACTTGCGCGCTCTGAACTGGAGCACGACAGGCGCACCTTCGAGGCCAAAGCGCTTGCGCAGGCTCTTGATGAGGTAGACGCGATAGGCCGGGCGGATGATTTTCGGGTCGTTCACGAAAATCCGCAGGCGAATGGGGTCTGTCCCCACTTGAGTGGCGTAGAACAGCTTGAGACGCTTACCTTTAATCGACGGCGGTCTGACCTGCTCATAGGCATCCTGAATCGTGCGATTCAGAATCCCCGTAGGCAGCTCGACTGCGACCTGCCCGGCGACATAGTCAATGGCCTCAATCGTGCGGCGGATGTTGTAGCCACTCTGGGCGGATGCAAAGAGCACGGGGCAGTGCCCCATGAACGGCATCGTCTTCACAAGCGCCGGACCATACTGCGTCTGCGTGACTTGTCCTTCGGCAAGATCCCACTTGTTCACCAGCACAATGCAGCCACGCTCATGCTTGCTGATCAGTGATGCAATCTTCTTGTCATAGGCCGTAGGTCCCTGTTCGGCATCCATCACATGAACCACCACATTGGCATCCTCAATACTCTTTTCAGCCCGCATCAGGCTGAACCGCTCCACCGTGGAGTCCACCTTTCCGCTTCGCCGCATGCCGGCGGTATCCACCAGCACGTAGTGACGGGCCTGCGCCCCCTTCCCCACCACAAAAGGCACATCTACGCTATCGCGTGTCGTTCCAGGGATGTTTGATACAATGACGCGGTCATTCCGTAGTAGCCGATTCACATAAGAGGATTTGCCCACATTGGGGCGCCCCACGATGGCCACGCGCACGGGATCCGCCACCGTGAGGTTCTCGGCTTCCGGCAGGGCCTTCACCACGGGAACCATCAGCGCATCGAACCCTCGGTTCTGCAGCGCGGAAACCGGAAAGACAGGGAAACCCAGCTGCTGAAAGTCAGCCACACCAACATCGTGCGAGGGACCGTCTGCCTTGTTGGCTGCAACAACCGTGGGGCATCCGCTCGCCCTCAAGATCCCGGCAACTTCCAAGTCCATGGGGTGTACCCCGGACTGAATGTCGACAACGAAGATCGCCATCGTAGCATCTCCAAGCGCGACATCCACCTGGCGCCGGATCCCCGCTTCAATCACATCAGGGGTTGACGAGCCATCGATATTGCAGACACCTCCCGTATCCACGAGCTCAAAACGCTCCTCTCCCCAGAGCACCTCGCGCATAAGCCGATCGCGTGTCACGCCGCTCTCGGCATGCACAATGGCGATGCGCCGACCTGCCAGACGGTTGAATGTCGCGGACTTGCCGACATTCGGCCGACCCACGATCGCAACGATGCGTTTATCCTGATTGGTAGTTTCCGTTTCCATTTAGCTTTTGAACTCTACGAATTGCGGTGCTATAAAGCGAGTCGATTTGCGTTTCGCAACAGGGGTCATGGGCTTTCCTCGCTCAGAGACCGGTTTCGAACATAAATGAGAACCAATACGAACGGGAAGGCATCCCCTATGGCTGGCATTTTTAAGGCATACGACATTCGCGGAATCTATGGCGAAACGCTCGACGAAGAGATGGCCTTCAAGATTGGGCGCGCATTCGCGACCTTTTTGAAGTGCAAGAAGGTTGTTGTGGGTCATGATATGCGGCCGCACTCAAAGCCACTCTTTGAGGCTCTGGCGCGCGGCTTGAACCTGCAGGGTGCAGACGTGATCGACATCGGAATGTGCACAACGCCCATGTCATACTTTGCAAACGGCTCGCTCAACGCAGATGCCGGCATCATCATCACGGCCTCCCACAACACGGGCGAGTGGAACGGCCTAAAGCTGTGCCGAAAGCAGGCAATCCCGATCAGCGGCGAAACCGGCATCATGGATGTCGAGCGCATTGTGAATGAGGAAGCCTTCGACGCCCCGGCAGCTCAGCCCGGTGTCGTCACCGAACATGCAATCCTTGAAGAGTACGTTGCCAGCATCCGCAAACATGCCAAGCTCGAACGCCCCATCACCATTGCCGCCGACATGGCGAATTCCATGGGGATTCTTGAATCAGAAGTGCTCAAGGGTCTCGTGACACTCGACCCTATGTTCGACACCTATGACGGCACCTTCCCGAATCACGAGGCAAACCCGCTCAAGGTGGAGACCTTCGAGGACTTGCAGGAAAAGGTCCGGGCAGGAAGCTACGATTTCGGAATTGCATTTGACGGCGATGCCGACCGCGTCGGGTTCGTCGACGAACTCGGTAACGTAATCCCAATGGATATCATCACGGCCCTCATTGCCGAAGACATCTTGGCCGATGAAAAGGGCGTCATATTCTATGACCTACGGAGCAGCTGGGCCGTCAAAGAGGTAATTGAGTCCAACGGCGGAACGGCCATGATGAGCCGCGTCGGACACTCCTTCATCAAACAGCAGATGCGGGAGGCGAATGCCATTTTCGCGGGAGAACTGTCGGGCCACTACTACTTCCGAGACAACTTCTTTACGGAGAGCTCCAGTCTGGCGGTGCTCTGCGTCGCCAACATCGTCAGCGCGTCCGACAAACCGCTTTCCGAGCTGATCAAGCCCATTCAGCGGTATTTCGCCAGCGGCGAAATCAACTCGGAAGTCAAGGATGCCGCAGCTGTGCTTGCTTTGATCAAAGCCAAGTACAGCGATGGCAGGATGTTCGAGCTCGACGGTATCAGCGTTGAGTACGATGACTGGTGGCTCAACGTCCGCACGTCGAATACCGAACCACTTGTGCGATTGAATGTAGAAGCCAAGACCGAAGCCCTTATGACAGAGAAGCGAGATGAGCTGCTCGCCGCAATCAGGAGTTAGCACCCATGAATGATGCCCTATACAAGGAAGCCGCAGACAAGTTCAAAACATGGTACGGGTGTGAGCACACCGCAGCTGCCTACGCACCGGGCCGCGTTGAGGTGCTCGGAAACCACACTGACTACAATGAGGGCTTCGTGCTCTCCGCAGCCATAAACATGGGGATTTTCTGCCTCGCAGCGCCCTCCCCCGACAACACCTGCCGTATCGTGGCAGGCGACTTGATGAAAGAAGCTTCCTTTGACATCGACGATGCAAGTCCCGACCCGGACAACATGTGGGCAAACTACGTAAAGGGTGTCTTCGTGGGCCTTCGGGAACGCTGCAACATCCCCACAGCGTTCAACTTGCTCTTCTTCAGCAATGTCCCCCTCGGCTCCGGACTTTCCAGCTCCGCAGCACTCGAGATCGGCTCCGGACTCTGCTTCTGCTCCCTCTATGACGTCGAGGTGCCGAAGCTCGACATGGCCCTCATTGGACAGGCGGCTGAACACAACTACGCTGGCGTAATGTGCGGCGTGATGGATCAGATCTCCAGCCTCTACGGAAAAGCCAATCAACTCGTGAAGAGTGATTTCCGATCCCTTGAGGTGGAGAACACGCCACTGGGAGAAGACCTCTGCTTCCTGGTCTGCAATACAAATGCCAAGCACGCCTTGGTCGACGGAGCCTACAATGAACGCCGCCAGAAATGCGAAGAAGCCGCTGCTTTCTTTGCGGGTGTCCTGGATCATCCCGTGACCGCACTGCGCGATGTCTCGATGGAAGAGTGGACACAGCATGCCCCCAGTATGGAAACCTACGCCGCCAAGCGATCTGCCCACGTCGTGGGAGAGAACACACGCGTCCAACAGGGCTCCGAGCTTCTACAGAAGAATGACGTCGCCGGTTTCGGGCAGCTCATGTTCGATTCGCACCAGAGTTCCATCGAGAACTTCGAGAATTCTTGCGAAGAGCTCGACTTCATCGTGGGGCTGGCGCGCCAGATCCCGGGTGCGCTCGGCGCGCGGCTTTCGGGTGGTGGCTTCGGAGGAAGTGCTGTTGTACTCGTGCATCCGCGCGACGTCGAAACCGTCGGACAGGCCATCTCAGGCCCCTACGAGAAGCAGTTCGGACACCCCTGCGATGTGCGTATGATCACACCATCCGAAGGCGCTCACATCGTCGTCTAGCAGCGGTTTGCTCCAGGTGCGTCGGCCATGCCGGATGTCAGGCGGCAGTCTGCGAGGTCGACCCACGTGGATCTACATCCCATCCATTGCCTTACACGCCGAGCGGGGTGTGGCTGCCAACGTGGAAGGCCGTTGCCAGCGCCTTGGCGACAAATGTCTGGGCGGAATGCACGGCGCCGTTCAGAGACGCGCCCTTGGCCAGTTCAGCGGTAATCACGGCGGCAAACGTGCAGCCTGTCCCGTGCGTCTCGCCAACGGTGACCCGCGGAACTGGGAAGACCTCAACACGGCCGCCTTCGTAGAGCACGTCCACAACGGCCGCCTGCCCCTCACTGGGAAGATGGCCCCCCTTGAGCGCGCAAGCGACGCCGAAGCGGTCACCAATCTCGCGTGCGGCATCCTTGAGTGCATCAAGCGATTCAATGCTGCGGCCCAGCAGCACCTCCGCCTCGGGGAGATTCGGTGTAATCACACGTGCTTTGGGGATCAACCGCTCCTGCAACGCCGAAATAGCGTCGTCGCGAAGCAACCGCGATTCCGAAGTAGACACCATCACAGGGTCCACAACGAGACAGTCCAACCCGCAGCGTTCTACCGCGCGAGTCACCGCATCGATGATATCAGCAGAGAACAGCATGCCGGTCTTTGCGGCCGCAATGGGAAAGCTGTCACAGACCGTGCAAATCTGTTCGGTCACCATGGCGGGCGAAATCGGTTCGACACCGCGCACCTCGTCGGGGTTCTGCGCGGTCACACAGGTGACTGCCGTGGTTCCAAAGCAACCGAGCGCTTGAAACACCTTGAGATCCGCCTGCAGACCAGCGCCACCACCACTATCCGAGCCTGCGATGGTGAGCACGGCCGGACGCTCGCGATCGGATTGTTCGCTCATGCGCTACGCTCCCTCTCGCTCTGCCGCAGTCCGTCTCAGGCTAAGCCTTGATCTGCCCCGCCAGTGCAAGCGAACGCGCTTCCACGGACTGGATCTCAGCAAAACCCTGGGAGCTAACGGGGTTCAACCCCTCGCTGGCTTCCATCGACGAATCCGCTTCGTTGTACAGTGATGCCGGACAGTCCGTCAGGCTATGGAACAGAATGTTTCCCTTGTAGAGATCCATTTTGACCGTGCCATTGGCAAACTCGGCAAACACATCAATCGCAGCTTTGGCGGCGGTCGTCACAGGGTCGAAATACCGTCCGTCATAGATCTGGTCAGCGATCAACTTCGAAAGTTGGTTGAACAGCCCCAGCGCCCGACGGTCCATCGTTGCCTGGTAGACACTCGTCAAACAAGCGCCGAGCAGCTCCATCCCGGGAGACTCGTAAACCCCGCGGCTCTTCGTTCCAATGATGCGATTCTCGCAGGCGTTCTTGAAGCCGATACCATTGCGTCCTGCGATCTCATTGGCTAACTGCATCGCCGCCAGTGGGGGTATCACGTCACCGTTGATTGCAACTGCGAGTCCCTTTTCGAATCGGACTTCAACCGTTTCGGGAGTGTCCGGAGCGCCCTCGGGCCAAACACCCATGGTCGGTTTCACGATCGTACATGGCGTTTCGAGGCTCTCAAGATCTTCGGCCTCATGCGACAGGCCTGCTAGATTGCCATCCGTCGAGTAGCTCTTTTCACCGCCGGGAAAAGCCTCAATACCAAGATTGCGGAGATAGGCCACCATCTCGATTCGGCCTGGAAACTCCTCGAGCAAACCAGCATCCCGCCAAGGCGCGTAGACTTTGAGGTCCGGTGCGAGCACATTCGTGTAGCGCTCGAAGCGCATCTGATCGTTGCCGCGACCCGTCGCACCATGAGCCAGCACTGTGCAGCCATGCTCCCGCATGGCGGCAACAATGCCCTTGACCGTCACGGCCCGGGCAATGCCCGTCGAGTTCCAGTAGCCCCCGTCATACATCGCCTGGTACTTGATAACCTCAAAACAGGCGTCCGCCATGGGCTCCTTCAGGTCGACGACGAAGGTCTCTGCCCCGCAGGGCTCCATCTTCTTGATGACATCGCTAATGTCCTCCTCGTCTGGCTGCGCCAGGTCCGCAGTGAAGCAGACAACGTCGATACCAAGATCCATGAACTTCCTGGTCACCGTCTTGCTGTCCAGTCCGCCGGACACACACATCGCAACTTTTTCGCCTGTCAGGTCTTTGAGCTTCATTCCATGACTCCGTCTTCTGATGGTGCGCTACGCAACCACATCGCTTTCTTCTGGTGTTTCTTCGGCTGCTGCTTCGGGAGCCTCCACCTCTTCAACGACCTCCGCCGCCTCCGGCTCCTCGACCTCAGCCACTTCGACTTCCTCTACCACGCCATGCATTTCAGCAAGACAGTCATCGAGAATATCCAAGGCCTCTTCCAATTCGTCATCTTTCACCGTCAGCGGGGGCAGGAAGCGCACCACATTGCCAGCTGTAGCAATAGTCAACAGCCCAACCTCTGCGAGCGCCGTTACCAGGGGCTTTGCCTCCTGATCAAGTTCAAGTCCGAGCATCATGCCACGGCCCCGCACGCCCGTCACGTGTTCATAGGTGTCAATAAATGCGGAAAGCCCCTCCCGGAACAAGTCGCCCTTCTCCTTGGCCCGCTCAACGAGCTTCTCTGATTCCATAACCTCGAGCGTCGCCAAAGCAGCCGCGCAGGCGAGTGGGGTTCCACCAAACGTGCTGGCATGATTTCCCGGCTGGAAGACGTCAGCCAATTTCGAGCCGCTCACAACGGCACCAATGGGATAACCGCTTCCTAGCGCTTTCGCGACGGAAAAGGCATCCGGCTCCACACCATAGGCCTGGAAGCCGAACCACTCACCGGACCGACCGAGACCGCACTGGACTTCGTCGCAGAGCATCAGAAGATCCTTTTCGTCGCAAAGCGCCCGTACATCCTTCATGAACTGCTCATCCGCAGGAATAATGCCGCCTTCGCCCTGAATCGCCTCTAGCATGATGGCAACCGTCTTCTCGTTGACGAGAGCTTTCACAGACTCGATGTCGTTGTAATCGGCGTGCACAAAACCCTCGGGCATCGGTTCAAAGCCCTTCTGCACTTTTTCCTGACCGGTTGCGGCGGCGGTAGCGAGTGTCCGGCCATGGAACGAGTTCTTCATACAGATGATCTCATACTTGCCCTGCTCGTGGCCCCAAAGGCGTGCCAGCTTGATCATCCCTTCGTTGGCCTCGGCACCGGAGTTGCTGAAGAAGCACTTGCCCTTGATCGAAAGGTCCGAAAGCTGTTTTGCCAACTTCGCCTGGTTTTCGCAGTAGTACAGGTTGGAAACGTGCACGAGCTCAGCGGCCTGGTCCTGGATTGCACCGACCACCGTCGGATGGGAATACCCAACATTGAGGACGGAAATACCCGCAACAAAATCCAGATAGACCTTGCCATCTGCATCCCATACCTTCGTTCCTTTGCCCTTCACGAACGCCACTTCGGGCGCATACGTTGGCATCACATACTGCCCATACATCTCTGCAATCTCTTCAGTCGTACTCATTTTCATAACTCCAGTTTCTATATCAACGGCGGGTTGCCTAAATGGAGATTCCTCGACTTCGCTCAGAATGACAGACTCTGAATCGGCGGGTTGCCTAAGGAACTGTCATGCTGAGCTTGCCGAAGCATCTCGCCGAAGGCGCTTTGTTTGCGATTTGAGCAACACCCCGTCAAATTGTGAATCCATGACACGAAGCGTAACACTTCATGTCTACTCTCTATTCTCCAACAATCTCTGTTCCAACACCCTTGTCTGTAAACATCTCCAGCAGCAACGAATGCTGCATTCGACCATCAATCATATGCACCTTGCGAACACCAGCGCTCAGCGCCTCCATGCAACTCATAATCTTGGGAAGCATGCCTCCTGAAATCACGCCCTGCTCCACCAACCACTCAATCTCCGGCAGTTTCAGGGTCGATATCAGTGATTCCGGATCTTGAGGATCACGCAAGAGCCCTGGGACATCCGAGAGGAAGGCCAATTTGCGAGCACGCAAGGTCTTGGCGACAGAAGCGGCAGCAACGTCAGCATTGATGTTGTGGGTCTTGCCATCAGGACCGATGCCCAATGGCGTAATCACGGGGATCACCCCCTCCGCAAGCATCGCGTGGATCGGGCCCGTATCAACCCCGCCCGGCTCTCCGACAAAACCCCAGTCAAGTTCCTCGCCCGTCTGATCATCTACGCCGGTCTTTCGCGTAACATGAAAAATCTCCTGCCCATGCAAGCTCTTTGCAGTCGCGCCTTTCTTGACGAGTAGCTTGACGATCCGCGGATTGACATGCGTCTTCAGGACCCGCTCAACAACGTGAATCGAACGCTCGCAGGTTACGCGCAAGCCATGGAGGAACTTGGAGTCAATTCCGTCCTCCTCCATCCCACGCGAAATGGCTTTGCCACCGCCATGGACCAGAACGATCTTCATGCCGACGCATTCCATGAAGGTAACGTCCTCCAGGACGCCGCTGACGTGGTCGGGATCCTCCATCGCACTACCGCCAAATTTGACGACGACAATTTCATTCCGGAACCGCTGAATATAGGGCAGGGCTTCAATCAGCACACCCGCTTTTTCAATCAGTCTATCCATCATCTACTCCAAGGCACAGCTGCGGGACGGTCACGCCCGACACCGCTTACTACGTCATGTACTCCGCGTTAATCTTCACATAGTCGTAGCTACAGTCACAGGTGTACACCGTATCCGTGGCTTCGCCAAGATTCAGATCAACGACAATCTCGAATGCGCTCTGCGAAAACACGCTCTCCAGATCGGAGAATGCCACGCCTGCCGCCATCTGGCCACCCGCGATGGCAGTCACATCGTTGAATGCAATATCGATCGAGTCTGGATCAACCTTGGCACCAGAATAACCGACAGCGGCGATCACCCGTCCCCAGTTTGGATCACCACCAAACCACGCCGTCTTACAGAGCAGCGAGTTTGCAACCGCTTTTGCAGCGCGGTTGGCATCGGACTCAGTGAGTGCCCCATTGACCGTAATCGTGACGAACTTTGTGGCGCCCTCGCCGTCCTCAACCATCTTCTTCGCGAGTGCCAGGCAAACGGCGTCTAAGGCCGAAACAAACGTGGTCCACTCGGGATGCGCCTCGTCCAGAACCACACTGCTAGAACAGCCGTTTGCCAGCAGTAGAACCGTGTCGTTCGTACTCTGATCTCCGTCAACGGTAACCCGGTTAAAACTCCGCTTCACCGCCGAAGAGAGGCTAGCCTGCAATGCGGCGGGGGCAACGGCAGCGTCTGTCGTAATAAAGGCGAGCATCGTTGCCATATTCGGCTCGATCATGCCAGCGCCCTTGGACATGCCACCCAACCGAATGGGGACACCCTCAATCTCAAACGAAACCGCCACCTGTTTGTCGACGGTATCCGTTGTCATAATCGCCTTCGCGGCAGCTGAACCACCGTCCACTGACAGCCCCTTGACTGCGTCAGGAAGCGCAGAGCGAATCTTGTCAACCGGAAGCGGTTTCCCGATCGTTCCGGTCGAGCAGACAAACACCTCATCCGCGTCGAGGCCCAAGGCCGCAGCAGTCGCGGATGCCATATCCTTCGCCGCGACCATTCCAGCCTTGCCCGTGCAGGCATTCGCGCAGCCACTGTTAACGACCACGGCCGAAGCAGTCCCCGAGGCTAAAACAGACTTGCAGAGCGTGACGGGCGCGGCTTGGACCGCGTTCGTGGTGAACGTGCCGGCAACGGTCGCGGGGGTCTCAGATACAACCAGGGCCAGATCAAGCGATCCCACCTTGATCCCCGCACAAACTCCCGAGGCTTTGAAGCCCTGGGCAGCGGTGACTCCACCCTCAACTGTCGTATAGTCTGACATCACACTCCTCCTCAAAAAATCGAGCTGCCGACTATCCAACATTCCAATTCCAAAGTCGAACAGAAAAGGGGCTCTTTCGACCCGAATGGACGGCGGGTGGCACCGGAAGGGGGAATGGTGTTAAGTCAAGCGGAAGTAGGACAGAGCAATGTGGAGTGCAGCGATGGCTCGCCCTTCGTAGCTCCGAAGGAGCGAAGGAGGGAATCGCCGCTTTGGGGCGCGCGGAGCGCGGGGGAATGGGGAGGTCTAGAGTGGAGCAGCGAAGCCTAGCGACGGCGCGGCGGCCCCGAACGAGGACCCCCACGACGACCTCCGCCACCGGAGCGACCACCCCGATTTGGGGTACGCGGGGGGCGAACATACTGCTTGGCATTCGTGTGAGGAAGCGGCTTCAGCAGAGATTCCTCAGCATATTTGCAGGAGAGCTCCTCCCCAATGTACTTCTCAATCTCGGGAATCGTGAATGACTCATCCTCGCAAGCAAACGATACGGCAGTCCCCTCGGCTCCGGCACGGCCAGTACGGCCAATGCGGTGCACGTAGTCTTCCGCCTCATAGGGCAGATCAAAATTGACAACGTGGTCAATGTCATCGACATGCAGACCGCGACCGGCAACATCCGTCGCCACAACCGTCATGACCTTTCCGGATCGGAAATCTTCAAGCACGCGCTCACGGCGATTCTGATTTACGGCACCAGAAAGCAGCTCACACTCGATACCATAGCGTTTGAGCTCAAACGCGATGCGTTCCGTCTGGTCTCTACGATTTGCAAAGATCAAAACACGACCGATATTGGGGCGCTTGAGGAGATTGTGGAGCACGGTGAATTTCTGGTTTGCCCGCACCATATAGACAAGCTGCTTCACGGTATCCACCGCAACCTGATCCGGTTCGATTTCAACCACATGCGGATCCGGCATCCACTGGGAAGCCAGTCGCATCACATCATCGGTGAGGGTTGCGCTAAACAGCAGCGAACGCCGCTTCTCCTTTGGGGGCGTACAACGAATGATGGTTCGTACATCTGGAATGAAGCCCATATCCAACATGCGATCTGCCTCGTCAATAACCAGGATCTCGACTCCCTTAAGGTCGATCTTCCCCTTGCGCTGAAAATCCAGCAGTCGGCCCGGCGTGGCCGCAATCAGGTCAATGGGAGACTTGAGGAGCGCGCGCTCCTGCTTCTCGTAGTCGGTGCCACCATATACCGCCATGCTGCGCATGCCGCAGTACTTCCCAATACTCTCGGCATCGCGCATAATCTGAACGACGAGCTCACGCGTCGGGGCAATGACTAACGCACGCGGTCGACCACAGGGACGGTCCTTAGGCAGCGGGTTCTGCAGGAACTGCTTGAACGTCAACAACAGGAATGCAGCCGTCTTTCCGGTCCCGGTCTGTGCCCGGCCGGCAACATTGTGGCCATCAGCAACTTCCTGAAGCACGCGTGCTTGAATCGGGGTGCAATACTCAAAGCCAAGCTCGGAAACGGCGTGCAGAATCTCATCCGAAAGCCCCACATCATGGAAGCGTGTCTTTCCCTCTACGACATCGACTTTGTAGTCATCTATAGACCAGGGCTTCTGGGGTTCTGCGGGCTTTGTCGGCTTCTCCGCCCCGGACTCCGCTCTCGGTCTGCGTTTTCGGGGGGGACGCTGACGCTGAGCACGAGGCTTGGACTGCTCGCATGATTCGGGAGTCTTGGGCTGCTCTTGTGATTCGGGAGCTTTGACGGGACGCTCTGGTTTCGAAGCCTCAGGTGCATCGTCGGGCTGCGACAGAATCGTCGAATCGTCGATAGGACGAGGCTTGCGTTTGCCGGGCTTGCGACGCCGACGCGGTGGAGCCGAGGACTCCGATTTTGGTTTGGAGCTCGCGGAACGGCGATTGCCAGGGGATTTGTCCCCCGGACGCCACGTTTCCCCTGAGCTTGCAGCGATTTCCTTGCCGTCCAGCTTGGGGGTCGCAGCCCCCTGCTTGGGCCCACGCCTCTTGCCGTGCTGTGCTTTGCGGGGGGTATCGGAGCCGGAATTGCCTGCCGCTTTCGCATTGGCTCCTTGACCGGAGCCGTTGCGAATGCGTGTTGCCAATGACTTGAGAATCTTAATTGCCATAATCTGCTTCGAGCAAGACGCAAACAGATACCTGGCAACAAGAAGCTGCAAAAGCGGTCCGCGTAATGCTGAACCCTTTAGCGTTTTGAGAACTGGAAGCGCTTGCGTGCGCCCGGTTGGCCTGGTTTCTTACGCTCTTTCATACGGCCATCGCGGGTGAGGCAACCGCTGTTCTTCAGAACCTCGCGGAGCGAGCTGTCGGCAACGGTCAGAGCGCGGGCCACTGCGTGACGGAGTGCGCCGGCCTGGCCTGCCACGCCGCCGCCCTTAAGCGTGGCGGAGACATCGTATTTTTCGAGAGTGTTCGTCAGTTCAAGCGGCTGGACAATGTACTGAAGGAGGGCTTCGCTAGAGAAATACTCCTTAAGCTCCCGCTTGTTCACCTTGCAGGTTCCGGTTCCTTCGACGAGTCGTACACGAGCCACGGCCGTTTTGCGTCTTCCCGTAGCGCTGAATTCTTGAGCTTTTTCTGCCACTGACAACTCCTTGAGAGCTTGTGATGCTTTACAATGTGATGGTGCTGGGGTTCTGTGCTTCATGCGGGTGCACGTCACCAGCATAAACTTTCAGTCGCCGAAAGATCTGCCGGCTCAGATTGTTCTTCGGAAGCATACCTTTGACAGCAGCTTTGATGATGCGGTCCGGATGGCGCTCGCGCACAGCCGAAGCCTTGACCTCTCTCAGCCCACCACGATAACCCGTGTAGCTTTCGTAGGTCTTCTGTTCTTCCTTGTTGCCGGTGAGTTTGACTTTCTCAGCATTCACGACAACAACAAAATCTCCGGTATCCACGTGGTGCGAAAAGATAGGCTTATTCTTACCACGCAAGACGTTTGCTATCTTAACGCCCAGGCGGCCCAAGGGGAGCCCATCGGCATCAATCACAAACCAGTTCCGGTCGGCTCCGGGATCCTTTGGCACAAATGTCTTCATCTTTTTTCTTTCCTTCGATAAATCAGAACGGCGGACACTACCCCAAGCCCTCTAGGGTGTCAACCCCCTTTTCTAATCAAATTTGCTAGCTTCTGAGCGCTATATGCTGCCCCTATCGGATCAGCGCTCGCGCCGTCGACAGGCATCAGGGCACTCACCTGTCCTCCGAAAGATCCTCTTCGGCCTCGCTGATGAGCGTATTGAAGATGCTGTCGTCGAGTGCCATATCATCCACATATTCCGGAGCCACGGGAGCCGCCGCCTCGCGTGCCGGGGCCGCTTCTTTGGGCGGTTCGGGCTGTCGGGTCGGGGCTACTGTCTGCGTGCGCGGAAGGCTCGCGGGCTCTTGTTCCGGTTGCCGCTGGTAGGCGCGCGCCTCGCGCTCAGCCAGTGTATCTGCGGATTCTCCCGCAGACTCGTAGGATCTCTGCCTCCGACGGGGTGCCCGGTCAGCGCCCTCGGCCAGCTCACTGCCAGACCAACCATGTTTCCACATTCCTTCAATATTCAGAGAGTCGCGACGACGAAGGGTCTCCTCGGCCACCTCTTCGGGGGTGTCCAGGACATACGGCGTGATGAAAACAATGGTCTCAGTCCGGGATTTGGTCCGGCTATCTGAATTAAAAAGGCGCCCAAGCAGGGGTATGCTCCCCAACAACGGAATCTTTACCCGCGATCGCGTGTTGCCGTCGCGCACCTGACCACCCAAGACAATGGTCTGCCCGCTCTTCACCGCAATTGAGGCCTCAATCTTCCGATTGATCGAAATTGTCTGTCCCGCAAGCTCATCCGTGTTCCCGCTCTGATCCCCCGGTTCGCTGATTTCCTGCATGATCTCCATCATCACGACCTTGTTGTCGTTGATATGAGGTGTCACCTTCAGCTCGAGGCCGATCTCCTCCTGCTTGTAGTTAGCGGAGCTGCTGTTGTTCACAGAGCTGCTTGAATTGTAGTAGCTCCTGCCGTCAAAGACATAGACCTTCTCTTTCGAACTCAGCGTGGCCTCGGTGTTGTCCGTCGTCAGCAGAACGGGGGTCGAAACGACTTTGGTCCGGGTATCCGTAGAGGTGGCCTTGATCAGGGCATTGATGTTCAGGTCATGTAGCGTCAGAAAATAGCCGAGACCCGACGTTGGAAGCGCAGAGGATGCAATACCGACTGCATTAACCGGAGTTCCAATTCCACCGCCACCACCGCCCGCATACGAGATCACAGGCGAAGGGGAGCCCGCAGCATTCTTCCCATAGGTCGTCAGCGAGTTCTGAATCCAGGAAACGCCGGTCTCAAGCGCATCGCCCAACTTGACATCAATAATGACAGCCTCGATCAGCACTTGGGAAAGCATCATATCCATGTCGTCGATGATCTCGATCAACGTGGCGAGGTCGCCCTTGCTGGCCATGATGATCAGTGAATTCGTCCGCTCGTCTGACAAAATCTTGATATTGTCCTTGGAAAGCTCGCCCACGCTTGATTTTCGGTCCGCCGAGGGTTGGGCCGTCTTCAAGCTCTCGACATATTCGCGCAGCGCTTTGGCTTCAGAGTCATCGCCGCCATCGCCCTTCTTCGGGGCCGCTGAAGCTTCTTCTTTGTCAGTGGCGCCAATGAGATCATTGAGCATGCTGGCAATATCTTTGGCCTCGGCAAATTCCAGTCGGACAACCTTGACCATGACATCCGGAGAGGTCTCCACATCCAACACATCCACGATCATCTTCAGGAAGGTCATATTCTCGGGGCGGGTAATGATGATGAGCTTGTTGGTCCGCTCATCGGCTACGATCTTCACGACACCCCGAATGATGCCCCGCTCCGCATCTGCAATCTCAGTGGACGACACCTTAGAGGGGCCTGTTGCCTTCTTGGGAGTCGCCGTGCGAGCCCGAATCACGCCAGGTGTCGAGCGGACCACCCCGGGCGCCCCGGAGGGGTTGGCTTTTGGGACGGTCGACTTCTGTTCCTTCTGGGACTCAGCAATAATCTCTTCCAGCTTTGACTTGATGTCGCTGGCCTTGGCATGGAACACCTGAAGGACTTGCGGCTCTTCACGGGCCTCGATGGGCTGGTCAATAAAGCGGAGCACTTGCAGCATTCGATTGATATTCCCACCTGTATCGGTCACCAGGATGGAATTTGTGCGCTCAAAAGCGTTGATTTGGCCATACTCATGGCGCAAAGCGTCGATGGCCTTCGTTGCTTCGGCGATGTCAATGTGCTTGAGCATAATCATCTGACTGACGAGCTCGCCACTGGATTCCGAAAGAAGACCCTCAACCAGAGATTCCTTGATCTCCAAGTCCTCTCGCCGGGCCTTCGCAATGGGTACCACGCGAATGAACTTCTCACCCGTCGGCACCAGCCCGATGCCATGCATGCTCAGTTCGGTCTCAACGGCAAAAAGATACTCCTCAAGCGTGAGTTTTCCCTGGCTGCGTAGCGTAAACACCGGTGCCGGAAGATCGGGCGCCCGCAACAGCGTCTTTCCGGTCTTCTCGCTGTAATCCTGCAGCACGATCTCCAGCGGGGTGGTGCTGAACTTGAGCTGCAGGCCATCATCTACTGCCCCGCCGGGCCCCTGCGCAGAGACAGCGGCAGAGAACCCCACCGCAACCAGTAACATCGCCACCAAAAGGCGGGTATAATATCGACTCCTCATCGGCTTCAAAACCTCTTCCATGACGGCGCTACGACTCCTCGCGCATGTACGCACAGTACAGCGAAAAGCGCCCCGTTCTAGTCACCTTATCCTTCGGCTTAATCCGCAAATATCGAACGTCAAGCATAGCACCTTCATTTTGCAGATCAAACAGGAAATGTACCAGTGCATCAAGCGAACCGGACCAATCACGGCATTCAATCGGAAGTTCGTAGACAAGGCCTTCCTGTAGTTCCGAGCCCACTTCGTGGCGAAGGATATTCAACCCGTGCTTAGAGGCCTTTTTCTCCATTTCGCTCAGCCAATGCACATCCATCCGCTTGCCTTGCGGGAAACGGGGCATCAGCCCCTGGAGCTCAGACATGCGTTTCGTCCATCTCGCCTCCTGTTCGACCAGCCCCTTGCTGCGCTCGATGGACTCCAACACTTCGGCTTGCTGGGCGCGCACGCTCTTCCAGTCATCAATCTTCGACCCCGCCAACAGGGCAGTCACCGCAAACAAGGCGACGGTTACCGTGGACAACGCCAGCACAGACTCTCGAGTCGATATATTCACTCTGTCGCCTCCGCAAACTGGATATCGAAGCTGAACCGATTCCGTCCCGCACGCGTCAGGGTTCGCGTGCCCGGCTTTACATCAGTAAATAGCGCCGACTGATTGAGCTGCTCGTTAAACGCGTTCACGAGCGGACCAGAATCCGCTTCGCCATCAATACTGAGCCCCTCCCCTTTGCGATAGGTCCACGTCGTGAGGTCCGTGCCCTCCGGTTGGAGCTGGCTGATCTCACGGAGGATCTCCAGGGCCGAATAGGTTCGGTCTGTGTAGCGCTCAATCAAACTAACCTGAAGACGCAGGCGGCGCACCGCATTTGCCGGTTCAGACCAGCGCTTGGCTTCGGCCTCAAGCCCGTGCAGGCGAGCCCGTTCGAACGCAATCCACCCGAGCCCTCCCCCAACGAAGACGCCCCAAAGGCCAAGCACAACCAACGCAGACACCAGCATCATGCGTCGGGTACGCTTCGCGCTTGCCGCTGACGTCCATGAAGCAGGAGTTAGGTCCAGTAGAGCGCCTCCGGCGAGCGAGCGAGCGGCCGCACCATGAGAAACCGTGGGCAGTTTGCCCAACAGGCGTTCGCCAACCGTGACGCCACAAGCGGTGGACAGCGCCGACACGAATGGGGGGAGCGGCTCATCCGACCATAGCGTCACCTGCTGCTCGGTCGCGCGACCGCGCTCCAGCTCAATCCCCATCAGCAGGTGGGACACCTCCTGTGCCATATCAGCCGCCACCTCCGGGTCCGCCAAATCGTGAACGGTGCCCAAGCAGTTCAACGCAACCAGGGTCCCCCCCTCGTGTGTCAGCATCTCGACGGTATCGTCGGTGACGATCACCAAGGCTTCCCGCCCCGTCACAGCAAGTTCTCCCGAGGCAACGAGACTCGTCCAGCGCCCCATCAGCGCCGCATCAACACGCTCGATGCGAAGCCCCTCCTGCACAAGCGTCTCGCGGGCAACGTCAACCGCACTCTCTTTGGCGGCCGCCACCAAAACCGTGCAATCATTGGCATCACGGGCCAACACCTCATGAGAAACGACCATTTGGTCAATCGGAAACGGAGAAAACTTGTCGACCTGAAGCTCAACCATTCCGGCCAACTCATCGTCATCGACAGCAGGAAGTTCAAGAATGCGCAGCAGAAGCTGTGTTGAGGGCAGCGCCAAGACAACCGGGGACTTGACCCTCGCGAAGGGCGCCGGCTCCTTCGCTTCGCCGGAGTCATCCGCCGCATCCGCCTCGAGGTCCGCCGGTGGGGGCAGAACAAAACGCCCCTCGGCCGCACTTTCTGGACGCCCCCTGCTCTGGCGCAGCGTGGTCCACTCCACCACCTCTGGTGTCACCA
This sequence comes from Verrucomicrobiota bacterium, assembly GCA_018645275.1. GTDB lineage: Bacteria > Verrucomicrobiota > Kiritimatiellia > UBA8416 > UBA8416 > JABGOW01. Next base: position 7,050 of record JABGOW010000265.1, on the reverse strand, counting down.
AAATGCCTGTTGCTGTATCTTTCGCCATCGGTCAATCCAAGATTTCTGATGTTGTGCAGCCCTGCTGCATCCCAACCTTCGGCTCCCCGTTCAGTCATCCTCTCGCCAACGGAGAATGGTCAGAGCGTCTCCCGAGTAACGGACAATACACCACAACGACCGCGGGACACCATTAATTTCGCCCGTTGAGGTGACGCGATAGACTGTGGACTGCGTCGACACCAATGGCTTCACGTCGCTCCCCAGATTGGGAATTCGACCAAAGAAGTCTCCGGGACCCTCAAACGTCTCATCATGAGCCACGCCCTGTTCATCCGTCCAACCGCTTCGCTCTTCCTCGATAAGCTCAGCGATGTCCGAATCAATCCCCGGTAGCGCCATCAGAACGCGCAGGGAGGCCGCATTGACGTTGATCTCGGGCTTTCCGTCCTTTCCGCCATACGTCGTCAGCATATCCCGAATTCCTGTGCAATGCATCTCTTCCGATTCGAACTCACCCTCATGCAATGCCCCCCCATCGAGAATCATCGGTGTGAAGCCCTTTATAAGAAGAAGCTCCCCCACCGTATCCAGAGGGCCGTTACGCGCCGCATACGGTTCGTCGAGCGTTGCATAGTAGTCATCGGTTTCCGCTCCGTCCTGCCCTGGATCGTTATCCGTGTCCGTCCAATCATAAAAGGAATCGATCAATTCAGACCACATTTCTTCAGGAACCCCCGCTACCTCAAACATTCCCTCCCAGATCATGTCGCTGAGGCGTTGATCGCTTTTTGTCAGCGTATTGACATTGATCCGCGCAGGCTCCGGCGTTATCCGGACGCGAATCACCCCTTCACCAACCCCCGCCTCGGCCAGATCATGCTCGATAAGCACTTCCCCACCAGCGGACAGGGATTTTGCATCGGAGAACCACGGGTCCCCTTCCGACTGGGCGGAATCCTCCTCTGATCCTGCCACCTCCTCGACCTTGCTCATTAGCAACTCGGCAATGGCCAACCCGGAACGTGCCAGGTAGTCAGCCTTGGTGCGATTCCGGTGATACGAGGTGAGACGCGCTTCAATGCGAGCTTCAAATGCAAATGAAGACACCAACATTCCCAGCAGTCCAATCACCCAGAGCATGACAATCAGCGCGGAGCCAGACCGCCGTTCTCCGACCTTTAATCTCTGTCTCTTGTCCTGAACCTGTACCTGATTGCAGGGAGAGTCCATTTTGGAGTGCGGCGATGCAATCGCCGCTTTCCGTAAGCGCGGCTTGTTCCCCATAGCTCGCAGAGCGACGGAGGAAGCGCGTGAATACACGGCACACCCCATATCCATTCTGCAGCTCTCGCGAATATCACGCTTCGCTCGAATCCAAAGCGGTGACTCCGTCACCGCACTCCATGCCCTCTCAAGATGCACTCCACATCTTGCATCGCGCATTCGAGCTTCGGAGCCACAACTGCCCCCTGACCCTCTTGCATTTACTGCTGCCATGCCAATGCCCCCACCCGCAGACCGACAACGCGCTTCATCTCAACGGGATCATCACCCTTCACAGGAGGGGTGACGTAGAGCGAGATTTCAACCACCGTCGGAATCTTGTTGGTTTCCTCCCACTCATCAAGCCAGTCAATCTCGCCATCCTCATCCAGCTCCCAAGCCATGCGGCAGTTGAACCCCACGACGCGCTTGGAAAGAAACACGGGATCTACGTCCTCGGGATCAAAATCCTCAAGCTGCCCCTGCAGGCGCCACGCCTTAACAGCCGCCGCACGCTCACCCTCTTCATCGTCCGCAAGAAAGAACTCCACGCGATGAGGCGTTTCGGAAAACGTACTATTGCGGCCAATCATAGCCCCCCCCAGCTTGACCCAGCTAATGGTGTCTTCAGCAGAGGCCTCATCGCCATCGTCCTCGTGCACAAACCCATATTTTGAGTCGCCTCCCGTCTCAGGGTAGTAGGCCGAGCGCAGCCCCATCACGAGCTGCTGAATGACATAGTCACCATGATGCAGGCTGTCCACGAGCGTCGTGCCCTTTTGCCAGGCCGTCGTGGCTGCGGTAAACGTCATAAAGGTCACCGTCATGACAATTCCCATGATCGTCACGGCCAGCAGAATCTCCAACAACGTGAAACCCCGCCGGGAATGCCTCTCGGCGGCGGATCCCAGTGTCTCGAAACTCGGAGATGGATGTTCAATGCTCAATGTCAGATTCCAATCGGTTGAGGCCGCTGCCCCCCTTATTGCTCCCGGTAGACGAGATAGCGAACAATCTCATCCGTGCTCTCCTTGCCACGCGAGGCCCACGCAAGCTTCGTCCGGACAACCAAGAGGCGAACCTCATTATACTCCCCGTCTTCATCCGGGTCTTCAATCGTACGCTCAAAAAAGACGCCTCCGAATTCCTCCGTACTAACCTCAAAATCCTCGGGATCCATGTCTTCCCCGTTCTGCCTAAGGATCAGCGGGTACGCGGCTTCGCCGGCGGTAAGCGCCCAAACGGCCTGATGATAGCTGGTCGAAACCTGAAGCACTCTGATGCAGCGGGAAATGGCAGTCAGCATGACCACCAGCCCAAGACTCAAGAAGGCAACGGCCAGTAGCACCTCAATCAACGTGAGCCCACGAGATGCCCCCCGCGAAAGGTCACCCCGGCGCCTCCTACTACTGCCATCCCAACGTTCTGCTTTCTGATTTACCAAGTTGCGCTCTCTAATTTCCAAAACCCCGAACCTCTAGTCCCAAATTTCGACTTTCGACTTTCGACTCCCGACTTTCGCCTCTTCTCCCCCGAGCCCCTTTTTTGTCATCCCGAGCTTGCCGAGGGATCTCTACCCCTTTCGTCATCCCGAGCTTGCCGAGGGATCTCATCCTGTCATAGATGCCGGAGATCCTTCGCAAGCTCAGGATGACAGACACTGTGCAGCACATCATACGGAAGCACCCCAGTCAGAAGCAGAGCCCAAGCATTTCGACTCTCGACTTTCCAAATTTCAGCTTTTCTCCCCCGCCCCTACTCGTCCCCCAGAATGAGCGCCGAAGCCAGGGCATCCACCTTGATCACGATTCCTTCCTCCTGGCCATCCACGATGCGAACTTCATAGGGGATGCAGCGGCCGTTGGACTGATAGACAACGTCGCAGGACCCCTCAAGATTGGCGGCCTCACCATCAACGGTGACATGAGAGATCGTCACCTGGTCGAGTTTTCGTTCCAATGGAGCAGAGACGCCCGCCCCCGCCCCCGCCCCCATGGCCTCATGACGTTCATCGCGATCCGCCTCGAAGGCGGCAGAGAGCGGATCTGCCTCGGCTTCCTCCTCGGCTGTGTCCTCCTCGGCATCCTCATCTGCCGCGACGGTGCCGCCGTATTCCGCAACGAGAAGGGAGGCATCGTCCAGGTTGAAGGTAATGGCCATAGGACGCTGGTGCAGAACGGCCATGCTGCGGGCATAGCGACCAGCCGCAACAACCGTGCGGGCGGCTGTGCGGCGGCGATTGCCTCGCATGGATTTCACAAACGACGGGACCGACACGGCCGTCACGACCGCAATAATCACGATCACTAGAAGCAGTTCAATCAGCGTGAAGCCCCAGCATCCGCCACGGGCACAGCTAAGATGCGACCGATAGGCCATATAAGTCCCATTGCGTTGGTGCTGCTTCCTGCAGCGTGGCCTCTAGAAGCTGGTGATATCGTCGCCCGAACCCGTCTGTCCGTCTGGGCCGGCGGAAATCACTTTGTAGTCATTGCCGCTTGAAGCCTTGTAAGTAAACGGTGTTCCCCAGGAATCGGCAAGCGCGGCCTTGTCCCCTCTGAGATAGGGACCATCCCAGTTTGGTTCGCCGGAGCTCGTCAAGAGGTTGTCCAACGATGAGGGGTATCGCCCGGTATCGAGCTGGTAGACCTCGACGGCACTCCCAATCGCGGCAATACTTGCCCGCGTGGCATTGATGCGGGCCGTCTCACCCTTGTTACCGAACTTGGTGGCAACCACGGCAGACAGAATTCCGATGATCACCACAACCATCAGCATCTCGACTAGCGTGAAGCCTGACTTCCGATCCCACCTGCGCTCATATCGTCTCTCACTCATCATGCCCTCCTCTCGTTCCAATTCTCGCTTTCCCAATTTCGACTTTCGAATTTCCAGATTTCGACTTTTCCCCCTAAACTCCCATTCCACTCGTGATCTCAAAGACGGCCATCAGAATGGCAATGGCCACGAAACCCACACCAAACGCCACGAAGACAATCAGCAGCGGCTCAAGTGCTGCGGTGAAGATCTTTACGTTGCGGTCCAGCTCATTCTCATAACGGCGGGCGATGTGCGTTAGCGCGCTGACCATATCCCCCGTCTGCTCGCCGATGGACAGCATGTCGGTCATCATTTCGGGAAAAACCTTGCCGGCGGCGAGAGGCCCCGAGATCGACGTTCCGTCAGTCACACGATCACGGGCATTGTCTAGCTCGCGGGCGATGACGGCATTGCCCACCGTCTGCCCCACAATCTTCAAGGCCTGCAAGACCGCGACGCCGTTGCCGAGCAACGTACCCAACGTGCGGGCAAAATTCGCGTAGATACCGGAGGCGACGATCCCCTTGATCAGCGGCATTCGCAGCAACATGCCGTGCCACCAGATGCGCCCGCGTTTGGTCGCCACCCATCGGTTGGCCACCACGGCCACCACGGCAACCACCCCCAGCACAACCAACCCATAGTTTGTCATGAACTCGCTGGACCCAATCAGGATGCGGGTCGGCAGCGGTAACGCCTGTCCCATGCCGTCAAAGAGCGCCTGGAACTTCGGCACAATACTCACCATCGCAAAAATCAGCGTAGCCACCCCCATGATGACGACGATCATCGGGTACACGAGTGCCATCACGACCTTCTCCTTCAAATCCTGGAGGCGCTCATAATGCTCGACCAACCGCATCAGCACCTCGTGAAGCGCGCCGCTAGCCTCACCAGCGCGGATCATGTTGACGTAGAGGTTGGTGAAGATCTTCGGGTGGAGCGCAAGCGCGTCCGAGAGGCTCGTTCCGCGCACAATCTCGTTCCGAAGCGAACCAATGATGGTGTCGCTCCCCTTGCCGGAGCGGCGACTCGCGAGCGTATTCAGCGCGTTGCCGAGCGTCATCCCCGAAGCTAGAAGGTCACTCAATTCGGTCGTAAAGATGAGCACCTCCCGCATCGTCATGCGGTCAGGTCGGGCGAGCTGGAATCGTTTGCCGCCCTTAGCCTTGGCTTTCCCCGCAGCGGCCGCGCTTCCCTCTTTAACCGATACAGGGATCAGCCCCTGCCGCTCAATATCCGCAAGCGCCGTGCGACGGTCTTTCGCCTCAAGATCTCCCGTAACCTTCTCTCCCGAGCGGGAGCGCGCTGTATATGCAAATGTGGGCATTACGCATTCTCTTCTGTTGCCCGAAGGACTTCCTCAATCGTCGTCACACCGGCAAGCACCTTCTCCCAACCATCATCACGCAGGGTGCGCATCCCCTCTTTCAGCGCCTCCTGTTTCACCTCTCCCGCGGAGTGACGCCCAATGATGTGAGACTGAATGGGCTCTGTGACCGGTAGGATCTCAAAAATTCCGGAACGCCCATGAAAACCAGTCGAGCGACACGCTTCACATTTCCCGGGTTCGTAAATGGTGCCAGAGACAAGTTGATCCACCGGAAATCCAATTTCCTGCAGAAATTCCATGGAGGGAGTCGCTTCGGTTCGACACTCCGGGCAGAGACGACGCACCAGGCGCTGGGCAACGACACCTTCAACAGCAGAAGCAACGAGGTACGGTTCGACGCCCATATCCATCAGTCGCGAGAAGGCACCGGAAGCATCGTTGGTATGCAGCGTACTGAAAACAAGATGCCCCGTCAGGGATGCCTGAATTGCAATCTCGGCCGTCTCCAAGTCTCGAATCTCGCCGACCATGATGATGTCAGGATCTTGACGCAGAAAAGAGCGCAGGGTTCGTGCGAAGGTTAGCCCAATCTCGGGGCGCACCAGAACTTGGTTCACGCCTGACATTTCGTACTCAATCGGATTCTCGGCGGTCATAATCCGAACATCAATCCGATTCAACTCCTTGAGATAGCCAAACAACGAGGTGGACTTGCCCGATCCCGTTGGGCCCGTCACGAGAATAATCCCATTCGGGCGGTGAATCGTCTTGCGAATCAGAGTGGCATCCCGATCACTCATGCCAGAATCTTCGATCGTCACCAGGTGAGTGCCGCTCTGGAGCAAACGTAGACTCACGCTCTCGCCGTAAACTGTCGGCATCGTTGACACACGAATATCAATGTCCTGTCCCTGGATCCGCAGTCCGATGCGACCATCCATGGGAAGGCGCTTTTCGGCAATATCCAGATTGGCCATCACCTTAATGCGCGAGATAATGGCGGCCTGAAAACGGTTCAGCTGAACCGGAACAGGCGTCTCATGCAACACGCCGTCAATCCGGTAGCGAATCCGGAGCTTCTCCTCCATCGGCTCCATGTGAATATCCGTGGCGCCCTGTTGCGTGGCCTCCCAGATAATCTGGTTCACAAATTTGACGATGGATGCCTCCTGATCCATCTCGCCCAAATCGACTTTACCGAGCTCCTCTTCCGGGGCGACCTCAAAACGGTCGTCCTGCATCATGCGGTCGAGTGTATCGGCACCAACCCCGTAGAACTTCTTCGAGGCCTGCGCAATGTCGTCGGAAGGGCTAAGGACCAACTTGATTCGCGCATCCGCCGCCAAGCGCAGTGAATCGACCAACCCCGGCGTAAAGGGATCGCTGACGGCCACTCTGAGAATGCCGCGATCAAAACCGAGAGGAACAACGTTATACTGAAAGACCGCTTTTGTGGGTAGGCGTTCGAGGACCTCGCGTTCGATATCCTCTTCCTTGAGATGCATGAACGGCATCTGCAGCACCTCGGCCAGCGCCGTCAGAAAGGCATCTTCCCGGGCAAGCCCCTGGCTCGCCACAACCTGCCCGATCGGAAGATCATTCGAAGACGCCAGTTCAACCAGCGTCTCAACTTGGTCCGCCGAGAACAGTTC
>JABGOW010000462.1 GCA_018645275.1 Verrucomicrobiota bacterium | reverse complement strand
GAGCTGGCCCTGCACCGTGCCGAGGAACGAGGCTCTGGTGCGGGGGCACGAGCCGGCGACACCGCTTTGGGTGCCGCGGAGCGGTGGGGGGATGAGCAGATGACGTTGATTCTTGAGGGCGGTGTTTTGTGAACCGTTCACGCGCTCCGCGCTCGGAGAAAGCGGCGTCGCCGGGCTCGTTCCTCGCCCTCTGCCGCCGCACTCCAAAACGCGTATTAAGTGACGAGGAGGAAATGCTAATAGAACGGGCACGTTCAAGGTCAGAGTGGTGAAACTGTTGGTATTCTCTCTGGTCCCGCTCTCAGGATAGTTCTAGAATGTCGGACGAGAGTCCTCCAGTATATGCAGAGACAAGAAAAGGGAATTTCATGGAGAATCGCACACAGGAGTCGGGCGTCACGCCAATGAGTCGTGTCACCCCATGGTTGAGAAGCATCGCGCTGGTGAGCTTGGCGGCATGCGCCCTGGCACCATTGCGTGCTGCTGCCGGCACCAATGTCGTCCTGCGGCTTGATGCAGCGCAATTTCAGTCTGCTGGCAGTCTCACCATCTGGTCTGATATTTCGGGCAACATCCATGATGCAACGGCAGGCGGCGATCCGGAAGTCATCCTGGACGTTCAGAATGGCCTGCCGGTCGTCAGCCTTGACGGTAATGACTATTTCGTCGCATCGCACAGCTATACCACCGCCACCGCGTTTGCTGTAGCCAAGTATGACGGCACGACGTTCAGTGGGCACGACGGATTGTACGGCGCCGCGACAGGCTTCGGATCCAAGGAACAGTATTGGTCAGGGGGGGACGGGGGAACCAATTGGGGCAATGAAGCGGGCGGTGGATTCATGAGTTCCAAGTACCTCAATGGTAGCTTCACCCATCAGGCGCTTACCGATCCGGCCACCTTCAATCTCTACAGTGGCGTCGACAGTACACCAACGAATTTCGCGAGCTGGGCGATCGGTACCGATCGCGGTTTTGGTGGCTCTCGCGCGTGGGGGGGCGACATCGCCGAAGTCATTGTGTATGACACTGCGCTCAGTGACTTCGACCGCAAGGGCGTTGAGGTATACTTGGACGAAAAGTGGGGGTTGGGGCTGGGGCTTCGCGCGTCCTATGGGGGAGGCAGCTTCAATGACGATCCGACTTCGCTCGGTTTGCTAATCACTGAAACCAGGACGATGGTCCTGCGCCTGGATGCCTCGCGATTCCGATCGGCCTCAACGTCTCTCGCCGCTTGGCCGGACCGCTCGGGCAAAGGCCATGATGCAACGGCTTCCAGCGCCCCTGCTGTCGTCATGGGCGAGCAGAACGACCTGCCGGTCGTGAGGCTCGACGGCTCGGATGATTTCCTGACTGTCGCTCATTCCTACACAACCGGGTGTGCGTTTGCCGTCGCCAAGTACACCAACACAACGTTCAACTGGTTTGATGGATTGTACGGCTCTGGCACAGATAGCAGTGGTTCCGGGATGTACTGGACCGGATGGAACGGGGGGAGCCATTGGGATAACGGAGGAGCGGGCGGCTTCTACAATGCAAAGTACCTCAATGGTGCTCTCTCCAATACCGCGCTTACCGACCCGCCCGCATTCAATCTCTACAGCGGCGTCGACACGACGCCGAATTCGTTCACAAGCTGGAGTGTTGGCAGGGACCGCTCTATCGGTGGTCGCACGTGGGAAGGCGACATTGCCGAGCTCGTTGTTTACCGAGAGCCGCTAAACACTTTTGACCGCAAGGGCGTTGAAGTGTACCTCGATGAGAAATGGGGATTGGGACTCAACCTACGCACGTCCTACGGTGAGGCCACCTTCAACACCGATATCTTTGCCCTCGGCCTGGAGCTGCCCCCGGGCACGGTGATGGTGGTCCGGTAGAGAGCCCACATCCGCCCCTCCCCCCCCCAACGGGGCGAGATATACCAGCCCAGGGCCTGCCGTGTACCGAGCCGAGGAACGAGGCTCTGGTTCATGGCAACGCAACCGTTATACATCACGTCTTTTCAAAGTCTAAAGTCATGCATATGGTGTCGATTGCATTGAAATAAAGAAATTGCTCCCTGAAGCGCTTGAGCCCCGACGCATGTCGGGGGGCAGCCACAATGCGCTTCGCCGGTCAACTTGTCCAGAGGGCGCTGCCTCTGTCGGACATGAGCAGCACAATGATGTCACCGGTCGATAAAAGAGTCCATGAAGTTGAGGTATTTGTCCATGGGTATCGGGGCGGTGGTGCGCTAAATTATGCTGTACTGTAAAGAGAGTGGCGGCAAAGACGTTGAGGCGTATGATGAAACATGTAGCGCAGTTACTCACAATCACCCTATCGGGTGTCTATCTTGCGGGGGGTACGGTGGAAGCCACTGAACAGAAGAAACTATCGTCCGGCAAGCTTTCGGCTAGGATCGACGAGAACACCGTCAAGACCTGGTCGGCTCCTTTTCGGGGCTGGCACTACCACCCCGACCATGTGATCCCCGCGAAGCCGAACATCAAAGGGTTCGAGAACGTAATCTCGATTGATGTTCCCACGGTCTTTCAGCTGCCGGGTGACAAGACCTGGTACATGACCTTCATCGGCTACGACGGCAAGGGATATCAATCGTTTGTCGCCGAAAGCGATGACCTGCTGAACTGGACCAACATGCGCCTCGCCATGGGCTTCGGGAAGAAGGGCGAGTTCGATTTCGGTGGCTGTGTACTCGGCGCCTATCTCTACGAAGACTACGGCATCAAGGCGCGTCGCACACTGAAGAAGAAGGACGGCAAGTACTGGTCGCTTTACGGATCCTACGCGAAGCAGGGGGCTTACGAGATTGATCCCGGCTACGAAGGTGTCGCAGCCAGCGATGATGGGATGAAATGGAAACGCGCGAAGGATCAGTACATTCTCTCGATTCACGAACCGGACGTTGGAGAATGGGAGAAAGACTGCATTTACATGCCCTGGCTGGTCGAGCATGAAGGGCAGTATTTCAATTTCTATAACGCCAAAAAGATGCCCGAGTGGATCGAGCAGATCGGGCTGGCCACCTCCAGCGACCTGTTGGACTGGACCCGCCATCCGCAAAACCCGGTGCTCCGGGTGCGGCCGGGCGGCTTCGATGATAAGTTCTGCGCAGACGGGAAGGTCTTTCGCGACGGCGATCACTGGGTGATGTTCTATTTCGGGGTTGGTCGCGGTCACGCGCATATCATGGCGGCCTATTCCCGAGACCTCTATCATTGGGGTGCCGACCCGGAGCCGCTCTACAGAGCCGGAGGCCACCCATCCGGGCTGGACAAGCAGCATGCTCACAAGATCTCGCTTGTCTGGAATCCAGAGAACGAGACCTACTACATGTTCTACAATGCGGTTGGCGACAAGGGCCGGGGCATTGGCCTGATCACCAGCAAGCCGCTCAAACCATAAGAGACGTAAATGCCATGAGAAGGCCCTCGATTGATACCATCGTGACACCGACTCGTGCCCAGCAGGAGTGGCATGACCTTGAGCTCGGACTGTTCATTCACTTCGACTTGAACACGTGGATGAGGCAGCACTGGAGTCATCGCGAATACGATGAATGGCCTTCACCAACCGTGTTCAATCCGACGAAGCTCGATACCGACCAGTGGCTGGAGGCAGCGCAGGCCATGGGGGCGAAGTACGCGATCCTGACAGCCACCCACGGAACGGGATTCATGCTCTGGCAGAGCGACGCTTACCCGTACGGGGTGAAGCAGTCGCCCTGGCGCGGCGGCAAAGGTGAC